>CAZKMN010000191.1:0-3059 GCA_964553905.1 uncultured Oscillibacter sp. | reverse complement strand
GGGCGTCATCGCTTTGATCTGGGCCAGTGCCGGCATTGCTTTCTATGAAGCCGGCGGCACGCAGGCACTCTTCGACGCTGCTAAGGCAATCAACAACAACCAGTCCACCATGGTCTATCAGATCTCCACCGGCCTTTTGGGCAATGTGGGCGGCGTGCTGGCTATGATCGGCGTCATTGCCTGCCCCATTACCTCTGGCGATACGGCGTTCCGCTCTGCCCGTCTGACGCTGTCCGACTGGTTCAAGATCGACCAGTCCACCATTGGAAAGCGGCTGATTCTGGCTGTGCCTCTGCTGGGCGCCGGATTCATTATCTCCCGCTTTGACTATTCCATCGTGTGGCGTTATTTCTCTTGGTCCAACCAGACTCTGGCTATGATGGCTCTCTGGGCCGGCGCTGTGTATCTGGTGAAGAACAAGAAGAATTTCTGGCTGGCCGCTGTGCCCGCTACCTTTATGTCCGCTGTTTCCATGACCTATATCCTGATTGCACAGGAAGGCTTTGGCAAGCAGATTGCCAAAATGGTGGACGCTGCGGTGGACGTCACCGTGCAGTCTCAGGTCAATCTGGCCGCCTCTGCCGTGGGCTATCCCGTGGGTATCGCGTTTGCCGTGATTTGCTTTGCAATTTTCTATTTCCGCTGTGTGAAGGGTCAGAAGAACGTCTGACACACGTCACGCCCGGTCGATTCTTGTATCGACCGGGCGTGTTTTTCCCCAGTTGTCATTTGAGCACTTGACACCCGGGACAATTCCTGCTAATATACTGGGGAGCATAGAAAATGCGCGAGGAACGGAAAGAGTAGCAACGTACCGAAGGGCAGAGAGGGCGCGTCATCGGCTGGAAGCGTGCCTACGGAGGGATTTGCGAAGTGCATCCGGGAGCGCGGGGCGTAATGGCCTCCGGCGTGGCCGCCGATAACGGGCCGACCGGCTATTTGGCCGGAATGAGTGAAAACAAGAGTGGAACCGCGTGTAAACGCCTCTTGTACCCATTGGGGTACGAGGGGTGTCTTTTATTTTCCATTGGCTATGATGAACTGTGGAGGTTTCCTTTGACCATGAAACAGACCTTTTTTTGTAACCGCTCCGCCTCTTGTCGATGTCGTCGAATTTCCCTGTGACATCCATTTGATTTTGAAGAGAAGATGAGGAGCGTATCATTATGAAAATGCATGTGACCCGTTTGGGCGGCTTACTGTCTGCCTATCAGCGGCGGGACCCGGCGGCCCGCAGCAAGTTGGAGATTTTCCTGCTGTATTCCGGCGTACACGCCGTGCTGTATCATCGCGTGGCCCACTGGCTCTATCGCCACGGGCGGTTTTTCCTGGCCCGCTGCGTGTCCCAGTGGAGCCGGTTTTGGACCGGAATCGAAATTCATCCCGGTGCCACCATCGGTCGCCGTCTGGTCATTGACCATGGCATGGGCATCGTGATCGGCGAGACGGCGGAGATCGGGGATGACTGCCTGCTCTATCAGGGCGTGACGCTGGGCGGAACCGGCAAGGATAAGGGAAAGCGCCATCCCACGCTGGGCAATAATGTGCTTGTGGGTTCGGGCGCGAAGGTGCTGGGCCCGTTCCGGGTGGGCGATAACGCCCGGATCGCCGCCGGTGCGGTGGTGCTGCGGGAGGTGCCCGCCGGAGCCACCGCCGTGGGCGTTCCTGCACGGATCGCTCGCGTGGCTGGAAAGCCTGTCTATTACGCGGATGATGTGGATCAGATCCACATGGAGGACCCGGTGCTTCAGGAATTGGGAGTTTTGGCAGCGCGGGTTATGGAATTGGAAGCACAGCTTAAACAAATGAACGATACAAAAGAAAGGACTGCCTGAGATGTATTTGTATAATTCGGCAACGCATAAAAAAGCAGAATTCACCACCCACACCCCCGGCCATGTGGAGATGTATACCTGCGGCCCCACGGTGTATCACTTTGCTCATATCGGGAACCTGCGCTCCTATATCATGGAGGACGTGCTGGAAAAGTACCTGCGCTATGCGGGGTATGACGTGAACCGCGTCATGAATATCACAGACGTGGGCCACCTCAGCTCCGACGCGGATACCGGCGAGGATAAGATGATTAAGGGCGCCAAGCGGGAGCACAAGACGGTCATGCAGATCGCCCAGTATTACACGGACGCATTTTTTGCCGACTGTGCCAAGCTGAACATCAAGACCCCCGATGTGGTGGAGCCTGCCACCAACTGCATCGACGAGTATATTAAAATCGTCAAAACACTGGAGGAGAAGGGCTACGCCTATTTTGTCGGCGGAAATGTCTATTTTGATACCAGTAAGCTGGACCATTACTATGTGTTTAACGACCATGACGAGGACGATCTAGCTGTGGGCGTCCGGGAGGGCGTGGAAGAGGACGTCAACAAGCGCAATAAGAACGACTTTGTCCTCTGGTTCACCCAGTCTAAATTTGAGGATCAGGCGCTCAAGTGGGATTCTCCTTGGGGCGTGGGCTATCCCGGCTGGCATATCGAGTGCTCCGGCATTTCCATGAAGCACAATGGCGAGTATCTGGATCTCCACTGCGGCGGCGTGGACAACGCCTTCCCCCACCACACCAATGAGATTGCCCAGTCCGAATCCTTCTTGGGCCACCCTTGGTGCCCCCAGTGGTTCCATGTGCATCATCTGAACACGGCTACCGGTAAAATGTCCAAATCCAAGGGCGAATTTTTGACGGTGTCCCTGCTGGAGGAGAAGGGGTATGACCCCCTGATTTATCGGCTGTTCTGCATCCAGTCCCACTACCGCCGCTCTCTGGTGTTCTCTTGGGAGAATTTGGATAACGCCAAGACGGCCTACGAAAAGCTGATTGCCCGCATTGCGGCGCTGCGCGAAAACGATGGCCCGGTGGAGGAGCAGGCGGCGGAGGAGCTGCGCGCCAAGTTCAAAGCCGCGCTGGATAACGACCTCAATACGTCGCTGGCTGTGACGGCGCTGTATGACGTGCTCAAGGCCAAGATCAACGATGCCACCAAGCTGATGCTGCTGGGCGAGTTTGATACCGTGCTGAGTCTGGGCCTTTTGGACCGGGC
>CAZKMN010000190.1:0-3072 GCA_964553905.1 uncultured Oscillibacter sp. | reverse complement strand
TTGCCGGTGCCGTGGGGCAGCACGATGGCGCCGCGGACCTGCTGGTCGGCGTGGCGGGAATCGACGCCCAACTTGACGTGCAGTTCGACAGTCTCGTCAAACTTTGCGCTGGCGGTCTTGCAGATGAGAGCCATGCCGTCGGCCGCCTCGTACTGGGCGTTCTTGTCGATCAGCTTGGCACTTTCCTTATATTTCTTGCCTCTAAACAATGTTACTTCCTCCTCATAGTGGTTCTTCGGAATTGATATCCTCCCACTGTATCGCCGGCGCGGAAAAGGCCGCCCGGCTCGTGTAAAATGTCAGCCTTTGCGCGGCTTAGTCGCCAACGATGACGCCCATGCTGCGGCAGGTGCCGGCGACCATGCTCATCGCGCTTTCCAGATTGGCAGCGTTCAGGTCGCGCATCTTGATTTCAGCGATCTTCTGAACGGAAGCCTTGGAGATGGTGGCAACCTTCGTCTTGTTGGGGACGCCGGAGCCGGACTCGATGTTGCACTCTTTCTTAATCAGGACAGCCGCGGGGGGCGTCTTGGTGATGAAAGAGAAGGAACGGTCCGCATATACGGTAATGACGACGGGGATAATCATACCCATGTCGTTTTTCGTACGCTCGTTGAACTCCTTGGTGAAGGCAGCGATGTTGACGCCGTGCTGACCCAGAGCGGGGCCAACAGGGGGTGCAGGAGTCGCTTTGCCTGCGGGGATCTGCAATTTTACATAACCAGTAATTTTCTGTGCCACGGAGTAGCACCTCCTAAAATATGAATGTGGTGGCGGTTTTCAAACCGTCTTTGGCGGAATCGGTTCGATTCCTCCCACTTGCGCCGGAATCGCCCGACGCAGCGGCGCCCTACGGCGCAGTTTAGTTCTGGACCTCGACCTGATCCAGTTCCAGCTCCACGGGTGTCTCGCGACCGAACATGGAAACCATCACGCTGACGCGATTTTTTTCCGGTTCGATCTCCTCGACAACGCCGACAAAGCTGGCCAGCGGGCCGTCCACAATTTTCACATGGTCGCCCACGCTGTATTTGACGACGATCTCGTGCTTTTCCATGCCCATTGCCAAGACCTCGTCCTCCGTCAGGGGGATGGCCTTGTTCGCGGAGCCGACAAAGCCGGTCACGCCGCGGACATTTCGCACCAAATGCCAGGTATCGTCGGTCATGACCATCTTAATGAGGACATAGCCGGGGAATACCTTGCGCTCCACCTCTTTGGTGGAACCGGCGTCGGTGATTTCCGTCACGGTCTCCATGGGAACCTCGATCCTGAGGATCATGTCCTCCATACCGCGACCGGTGACGAATTTTTCGATGCTGGTTTTTACGGCGTTTTCATAGCCGGAATAGGTATGCACCACATACCACTTTGCGCTGTCTGCCATCTTCCGCCCCTTACGCGCCAAACACGTGCAGGAGCAGGTCCAAAGCAGCGCCCAGCACACCGTCGAAGATCCAGATGCAAGCGCCAATGAGCAGCGAGCACATCAACACGGTGCCGGTGTTCTGCGTCACGGACTTGCGATCCGGCCAGACGACCTTTTTCAATTCGCTTTTCATTTCGCGGAACCACGCTCCGCGGTCCTTTTTCTTCGCTTCTTCTGCCATGACGTTACACGCCCTTTCTCAATCGTTCGTTGACCATTTACTTGGTCTCGCTGTGGAGCGTGTGCTTTTTGCAGAAGGGGCAATACTTGTTCAGTTCAAGCTTGTCCGGGGTATTCTTCTTGTTCTTCATCGTATTGTAGTTTCTCTGCTTGCACTCGTTGCATCTCAGGGTCACTTTTACGCGCATCTAACGGCACCTCCTTATTATTGGTATCCAGTCCGGCACCGCCGGGGATACCGACTGCCTCCCTGTTTTGAGAAGGGTTGGGTCACACCTCAAAAGCGAAAAAAGCGCATGACGACAAGGCCCTTTTTCACAGGTAGTGAGATTGTACCACAAGTCAACGGGAAGGTCAACTGATTTTGCCAAAAAAATTCCAGAAAAATTGCAGGGCTTTGGTGGGTGTTGCGTTGCTCTTTCCGATATGCTATCATGGGCAAAACAGAGAAGGGACGGTCCTTTATGCGTATTATGGCCATTGACTACGGCGACGCCCACACCGGCATCGCCATCTCGGACCCGACGGGCTTTCTCGCGGGCTTTACCACCACCATCCACGCGTACCGGCCGGAGGCCGTGGCGGAGCAAATCGCCGCTCTGGCGCAGGAGCACGGCGCTGAGGAGCTGGTGCTGGGATACCCTAAAAACATGGACGGGTCCGTGGGCCCACGGGCGGAAAAAGCGGCGGCTATGGCAGAGCTTTTGCGAAGCGTCACCGGTCTGCCCCTTGTTTTATGGGACGAGCGCCGCACGACCATCGACGCCCACCAAATCTTAATGACTGGCGGAAAAAACGCAAAGCAGCGCAAAAAAACCGTGGACGCGGTGGCGGCCTCCCTGATTTTGGAAGGCTATCTCACATACAAAAAAAGTCACCCGGAAGGGTGACTTTTTTATGTGCTCACAGCGCTCTTGCGCCGCGTAATCAGGTCTGTTCCTCCCAGCGGACATCCACGATCGTTCCGTCGGAAAACTCAATATACTCGCTTTTTAAAATATAATCCGTCTTTCCGATGCGGACCTCCTGATCGCCCACCTTGGTGGTCATGACATCGCCGGAGGCCGTCTCCGTCACGGCGGTAAAGAGCAGCGTCACATGCTCCGGGTCCTCCACCCATTGTCCGTTTTCCAGAACCAGATAGGGCGCTTGCTCCACGGACTCGATCTGGCCGCCTACCAGCTTTCCGGACGCCATCAGCGGAGAGGGCAAATGCTCCTTGCAGGTTTCATAAAGCTCCGCCGGAACGCCCTCCACCTTCACCGTGTAAGTAACGCGGGTCATCGCCGCCGCGCTCTCTTCCCCGCTTCCCCGGTTCAACAGCTTCCAGCCGGCAAACGCCACCACGGCCAGAATCAACACCACCGCAATGGCGTCCACAAGATTCAATCCTTTTTTCCTGTTTGTGTTTTGTTCCATGATTTCCTCCTTACATAGAAGTTTTACTTCCATCAAGTTCTATC
>CAZKMN010000189.1:0-3096 GCA_964553905.1 uncultured Oscillibacter sp. | reverse complement strand
AAGGTCGACCCGAAAGGGTCGACCTTTTGCGCGTTGCGCTTATTTTTGGCAGTTGTATCCGTAGATCATGTCTCTTCTGATTTCAGACAGCGCGTGAGCACCGCACATAGCCATGGTGTCGGACAATTCGGCTTTCAGCTTGTCAACGTAGACCTGTACGCCCTCGGCGCCACCGCCATAGACCATGTTCACAAACGGACGGCCAATCAAAACGGCGTCCGCGCCCAGCGCCAAGGCCTTGAACACATCCATGCCGGAGCGGATACCGCCGTCCACCAAAATGGTCAGCTTTCCGCCGACGGCGTCTGCGATTTGGGGCAGGACTTCAGCCGTGGCGGGACATTGATCCAGCACGCGACCGCCGTGGTTGGAAACCACAATGCCCTTTGCACCGGCCTCCAGCGCCTTTTTTGCGCCGGAAACGGTCATAATGCCCTTGAGAATGAAGGGCTTTTCAGCCCAGCTTGTAATTTGTTGCAGCTCCTCCACGGTTTTGCTGCCGGCAGGCGGCGTCAGGTTCTTCAAAAAGGGAAGTCCGGCGGCGTCAATATCCATGGCGATGGCAAAGGGATTTGCAGCTTTGACCAGCTCCAGCTTTTGCTGAATGAGCTCCATGTTCCACGGCTTGACCGTGGGCACGCCGCAGCCGTGATTTTTCCGAAGCGCCTCGACTGTGCCCTCCAATACGGCGGGATTGGTGCCGTCGCCGGTAAAGGCGGCAATCCCGGCCTTGGCGCAGGCGGCGACGAGAATATCATTGTAGATGAGATCATCGTATTTATCGCCGTAGTGCAGCGTCAAGGCTCCCACAGGCGCAGCAAATACAGGAAGATCCACATGGTGACCGAACAGGGTGAACGATGTGTCCACGGGCTTGTTTTCACAGATCGTGTCCATGTTCACACAAAGCTCCTGCCACTTTTGATAGTTGCGGATAAAACCCGTGCCGATCCCCTTTGCGCCGGGACCGGGCACGGTATTTTTGCAGGCCAGTCCGTTGCAGGTGGGGCAGGACTTGCAGTAAGGGCCCATGCAGGTGCGGGCATTTTGCAAAACTTCCTGATATGTCATAATGATTCCCTCCGAAGTGTGTAAGTTTGCCGTAAGGCATCAAATCATATATTTATTTTACAGCGCCTCGCCCAAAAACGCAACGGCTGCAAAAGGGAAGTTTAAAAGGAATGGAACTTTTTACCGAAAGCTGCGTCCAAAAAGATAAACCTGCACGGTGATGAAAAAAGGGGGCAGACTAAAATGAAGAAGAGATACACATGGCTTGCGGGATTGCTGGCGGCGATGTGCCTGCTGGCGGGCTGCGGCGCCGTCTCTGCTGACCGGATGTCCGCAGAGTCCTCCTCTCCCGCACAGGCGCCGGAAGAGATGATGGGCGCAGCCAACGGCGAGCTTGACATGCTTGCGCCTGATACCTCTGGGGCGACTGCCGGAAAGACCGACCCATCGGTAAAGCGGATTTACACCGCAACGCTTGAACTGGAGACGACCGGCTTTGATGATGCCGTCAAAGGATTCACCGCGCTGGCAGAGGAGTGCGGCGGATATCTGGAATCCAGCAGCATCAGAAACCGCGGCAGCGGCTATCGTGGCGCGGACTACACGGTCCGCGTGCCGGTTGAACAGTATCGCCACTTTTTAGAGCAGGCCGGGGCGCTGAGCCATGTCTTGTACATGCAGGAGTATGTGGAGGATATCAGCGAGGTCTATTACGACACGGCGGGACGTCTCAAAACCCAGCAAATCAAGCTGGAGCGTCTCCAGATGCTTTTAGCCAAGGCGGAGAAGATGGAGGATATTCTGGCCATCGAATCCTCAATTTCGGAGACGGAACAGCAAATTGACGATTTGTCCGGCACCTTGCAGCACTATGATGCACAGGTGGACTATGCCACGGTGAATCTCACGCTGCAAGAGGTCTATCGCCTCTCCAACGTGGAAGAGCCCGCTGTGGGCTTCTTTGGTCGGATGGGCACGGCGTTTGCCTCCGGCTGGAAGAGCTTCGTCGCTGCCGCAGAAGGCTTCGCCGTGGGGTTGGCCTATGGCTGGGTGTGGGTTTTGCTGGCGGCTGTTGTAGTGTGGGTGGTCGTGCTGCGGCTGCGGAAAAAACCGCTCCATTTCCCCCGGAGAAAAAAGCTGAAGGACCATGAAGAATAAAAACGACAGGGACGAGGAAACTCGTCCCTGTTGCTTTGTGGAAATGGCCTCTGCAAAAGGCAAGAGACTTGACATGCTACTTAAAACCGTGTAATATAGTTTAATAAACCATATTACACAATTCGGAGGCGTCTCTATGCGTCGGCTGTCAAAAATCTGGCTGTTGGGGGATTCCATTCTCAAGGGAATCCAATTGGATGAGGAAACAGGGAGATATCTGATCAAAAATGATATGGAGCTCCCGGAGCTGGAGCGGGAATTTGGCGTGACCATCTGCAATGCCTCGCACTTTGGCGCCACCGTGGAGCGAGGGGAGCGGCTGCTGGGGAGATTGCTGTCTCGCAAGACCCCGGGGGACGGGGTCGTTATGGATTTTGGCGGCAATGACTGCGATTTTCGCTGGGAAGAGATTGCGGCAGATCCGGACGGGGAGCACCATCCCGCCGTGCCATTGGAGGCGTTCACGGAGCAGTATCGCGCTTTGATCGCGCAGACGCGCCGTCAGGGGTTGACGCCTGTTTTGACCACGCTTCCGCCATTGATTCCCCAGCGGTTTTTCGACTGGTGGTGTCGGGAGCTGGACAAAACGGCGGTACTGCGGTGGCTGGGGGATCTTTGCAACATCTATGCCCATCAGGAGCAGTACTCGCATGCGGTAGAGCGCCTTGCACGGGAGGAATCGGTGGAGCTGGTGGATGTGCGGGCCGCCTTTTTGAATCACGGCCACATTGAAACGCTGATGTGCGCTGACGGAACCCATCCCAATTCCGCGGGACAGACATTGATCGCGCAGGCTTTTCGAGACTTTGGACACCAGCGGGAGGCGGCGTTGACCGCCGAGCTGGCATAAAGAGAGTGCGGCGTCGTATTTACGATGAACCTGTCAAGGAAAAGTAGACACTAAAAAAGGAAACATTAAAAGCCCAG
>CAZKMN010000188.1:0-3117 GCA_964553905.1 uncultured Oscillibacter sp. | reverse complement strand
TATCTATGATACCGGTCGGGGCGGCGTGCGCGTGCGGGCGAAATACCGCTATGTGAAAGCGGAAAATCTCATTGAGATCTACGAAATCCCCTATTCCACCACGGTGGAGGCCATTTTGGATAAGGTGGCCGACCTCATCAAGGCCGGTCGTGCCAAGGAAATCGCGGACATGCGGGACGAGACGGATCTCAACGGATTGAAGCTCACCATCGACCTCAAGCGGAACGTGGACCCGGAAAAGCTCATGATGAAGCTCTTCAAGCAGACGCCGCTGGAAGATACCTTCTCCTGCAACTTCAACGTGTTGATTGCGGGAATGCCGAAGGTGCTTGGCGTACGCCAGATTTTGGAGGAGTGGACGGCGTGGCGGACGGAGTCCATCCGGCGGCGGACCTATTTTGTGCTGCAAAAGCGCAAAGATAAGCTGCATCTTTTGAAGGGCCTCAAGCGGATTTTGCTGGATATTGACAAGGCCATCCGCATCATCCGGGAGACGGAGGGCGAAGCTGAGGTCATCCCCAACCTGATGATCGGCTTTGGCATCGACCAGATTCAGGCCGAATTCGTGGCGGAGATCAAGCTGCGGAATATCAACAAGGAGTTCATTCTCAAGCGGGTCAACGAAGCAAGCGCCTTGCAAGACGAGATCGACGATCTGGAGGATATTCTGGCAACCCCCATCCGGGTCAGAAAAATTTTGGTGGGGGAGCTGGAGCAGGTCGCCAAAAAATACGGCGAGCCCCGCCGCACAGCGATTCTCTTTGACCATGAGGTGGAGGAATATCGGGAAGAGGAGCATGTGGAGGACTATCCCGTGTCGGTCTTTCTCTCCAGAGAGGGATATTTTAAGAAGATCACGCCTGCGTCCCTGCGGATGAGCGGCGAGCAGAAGTTCAAGGACGGAGACGGCCTTAGCCAGACCTTTGAGAGCTCCAATGCCGCCGAGATCATGTTCTTTACAGACCGCTGTCAGGTCTATAAATCCCGCCTCAGCGATTTTGAGGACGCCAAGGCCAGCATTTTGGGCGATTATCTGCCCGCCAAGCTGGGCATGGAAGCGGAGGAGAGCGTGGTTTACGCCATACTGCCCGGGGAGTATCGCGGTGCGCTGCTGTTTTTCTACGAAAACGGCAAAGCGGCCCGGGTGGAGATCAAGGCGTATCAAACCACATCCAACCGCCGCAAGCTCACCGGCGCGTATTCCGACAAGTCGCCGCTGGTGGCCATCTGCCCGGTGGAGACGGAGCGGGAGCTGGCGGTCTATTCCACAGAGCCCCGCTGCCTGATTTTCAACACGGCGCTGCTGGCGCCCAAGACCACCCGTACCACCCAAGGCGTGCAGGTGATGAATCTCAAGCCCAAGTACCATCTCGAGCGCGTGCAGGCCTTGGAGGAGACGCCCATCTCCAACCAGAGCCGCTATCGCGTCCGGGCTGTGCCCGCCGCCGGCGCGCTGGTACGTCAGGAGGACACGGAGGAGCGGCAGTTGGGCCTTTTGGACTGAGCGGCGAACGCCGCTTGAAAGCGGTGCGGTGAGTGGAGATCTGCGCCGGAGACGCACCTCGCGAAAGCGCCCTTTGACGCATGAAAAAGGAGAGAGACTATGGCGGATTTGCAAAAAGCAGCGGCTGCGCTGGAGCAGCGCGGCTACACCGTGCGGGTATTTTCCAAGGGCGCGGAGGCTGCCGCGTATCTCAATGATGCGATTCATGGCGTGAGCGTCGGCATCGGCGGCTCCGTCACGGTTCAGGAGCTGGGGCTCTATGAGCTGCTGCAATCGCACAACACGGTTTATTGGCACTGGAAGCAGGAGGCGGACGCCGCCCGCAAAAACGCCATGACGGCGGAGGTCTATCTCTCGTCCGTCAATGCGCTGGCGGAGAGCGGAGAGCTGGTCAACATCGACGGCGTGGGAAATCGGGCGGCAGGCATCCTCTTTGGGCACCGCACGGTGTATCTTCTGGTGGGGCGCAACAAGCTCACGAAAACCTACGAGGACGCCGTCTGGCGGGCGCGAAATGTGGCGGCGCCCCAAAATGCCAAGCGCCTCGGCCGCAAGACGCCCTGCGCCGCCGGGGGAGATCGGTGCTACGACTGCAAGAGCCCGGAACGGATTTGCAGGGGCATGGTGACGCTGTGGGGACCCATGGCGGGAATGCACACGGAAGTGCTGCTTGTTGACGAAGATTTGGGGATGTGAGCAATTTTAAAAAGGAGGTGCGCCCATGAAGAGATGGATGCTGTTGCTGCTGACGGCTGTGTGCTTTTTGAGTGGGTGCGCCTCCCTTTTAGAGCGGGAGTACAGCACGGTGGAGCCCCACAGCAGCAAGTTCTGGGAGAGTGAGGCTGCCGGCACGCTGCGGGCGGAGAGCCATCAGGACATCGTGAACGATTTGCTGCTGCTCATCGGGCAGCACACAGATTCCGCGGTCATCCGCCTTTATAATTTTGAAGACGATCTGAAGGTGACCGATACGCTGGAAAAGGCCAGCGCGGAGATCCAGAAGGAAACGCCCATGGGGGCCTATGCCGTCGAGTATATCACGTCCAGCAGTCAGGCCCAGCGGGGGTATTATGAGGTGTCCGTGCAGATCGGCTATCGCCGCACGGCGGAACAGATCCAGTCCGTGGTGAACGCCACCAGCATCGAGGCGCTGTCCAGCCTGCTGGAATCGGCGCTGACGGCGGGAAAGACGGAGCTGGCGGTGCGGGTGAGCTACTGGCAGGCGGACGACCCCGCTCAGGTGGAGCGCATGGTCGCGGAGCTCCGGGAGAGCTACGGCGTGGAAGAGAGCGAGCCATGGCCGGTGTCCTATTACCCATCCAGAGCGCAGGCGGGGTTGATCGAATTCTCCCTGCCGGAGAGCATCGGCGTTTTTGGAGAAAAAACGATAGAAACCCCTTGACAAGTCGGGAATTATTTGTTAAGATACCACTTGTCTCGCGGGCATAGCTCATCTGGTAGAGCGCCACCTTGCCAAGGTGGAGGTAGCGAGTTCGAGCCTCGTTGCCCGCTCCAGTTTTAAAAAATCCCTGCTGTTTATCAGCAGGGATTTTTTTGTTTTGGTAGTACCAAAGGCAACCCCCGGCTATGCCGGGGGGATAAAAATAGCTTAT
>CAZKMN010000187.1:0-3123 GCA_964553905.1 uncultured Oscillibacter sp. | reverse complement strand
CACGGCTGCCGTCCTCTCCGCTGTGCTGGCGGCTCCCCTGACCTATTTCATTCTGGGCACATGGGGCGTGTACATCGCCATCCTCTGCGGACTGATCGGCGGCTGCGCCATCGGCTACTTCACCGAATACTATACCTCCGATACCTATAAGCCCACGCAGGAGCTGGCTGCGGCCTCTGAAACCGGTTCTGCCACCATCATCATCGGCGGCATTTCTCTGGGTCTCAAGTCCACGCTCTCCTCCATCCTCATTGTGGCTGCGGCTGTTCTGGTGAGCTATTTTGCCGCCGGCGGCTCCACGGTCATCGTGGATGGCAGCGGCGCCTTTACCGAGGCGTTCAACCGCGGACTTTACGGCATCGGCATCGCGGGCGTCGGCATGCTCTCTACGCTGGGCATCACGCTGGCGACCGACGCATACGGCCCCGTGGCCGATAACGCCGGCGGCATCGCCGAGATGGCCGGTCTTCCCGAGGAAGTCCGCGAGCGCACCGACGCGCTGGATTCTCTGGGCAACACCACGGCCGCTACCGGCAAGGGCTTTGCCATTGGCTCTGCTTCCCTGACGGCTCTGGCTCTGCTGGTGAGCTACGTGAATATCGTGCAGGAAAACACCGCCGAGACGCTGAACTTCACCCTCACCAGCCCCACCGTGCTGGTCGGTATGTTCATCGGCGCCATGCTGACGTTTGTGTTCTCCGCATTCACCATGAGCGCGGTGCAAAAGGCCGCGCAGTCCATCGTGGTGGAGGTTCGTCGCCAGTTCAAGGAGATCGCCGGAATCATGGAATACAAGGCGGACCCGGATTATGCCGCCTGCGTGTCTCTTTGCACCAAGGGCGCTTTGCATGAGATGGTCGCTCCCGCTTTGCTGGCCATCGTGGTTCCCATTGCCACCGGCCTTATTCTGGGGCCCACCGGCGTGGTCGGCCTGCTGGGCGGCGTGTCTGTCACCGGTTTTGCCATGGCTGTGTTTATGTCCAACGCCGGCGGCGCATGGGATAACGCCAAGAAGTATATCGAGGGCGGACATCATGGCGGCAAGGGCTCCGAGTGCCATAAAGCTGCCGTTGTGGGCGACACTGTGGGCGACCCGTTCAAGGATACCTCCGGACCGTCTTTGAACATCCTCATCAAGCTCTGCTCCACGGTTTCCATCGTGTTCTCCGGCCTGATCCTGTCCTTTAACCTGATGAATCTGCTGTAATTGTATCTATTAAAAAGCGCTCCGCTTATAAGCGGAGCGCTTTTTGTCGGCTTTCACAGGAAAAATCGCAAAAAATTGGTCACTTCGCAAAAGAACGCAAACCACATGCATCGCTTGACAGGGTAATCGTTTACCGATATAATAAGGAGCAGAAAACCGACGGAAGTCTGGTTAAAAGCGTAAGATTTCCGAAAAATAAAGCACGTAGAAAGGAACGCACGAACATGATTTACTCAACAGAAGTGCAAAATATGTGCCCCGTTGCCAAGGGCGCATACCATGGTCCCGCGCCCATTCCCGAGGAGGGCAAATGGGTGCAGGCAAAAGAGATCAAGGATATTTCCGGCCTGACCCACGGCGTGGGCTGGTGCGCGCCCCAGCAGGGCGCCTGCAAGCTGACGCTGAACGTCAAGGAGGGCGTCATTGAAGAGGCTCTGGTGGAGACGATCGGCTGCTCCGGCATGACCCATTCCGCGGCGATGGCCTCGGAAATTCTGGTCGGCAAAACCCTGCTGGAGGCGCTGAACACCGACTTGGTGTGTGACGCCATCAACACCGCCATGCGCGAGCTCTTTTTGCAGATCGTCTACGGCCGGACCCAGACCGCGTTTTCCGAGGGCGGACTGCCCATCGGCGGCGGACTGGAGGATCTGGGCAAGGGTCTGCGCTCTCAGATCGGCACCATGTATGCCACTCGCGTCAAGGGTCCCCGCTATCTGGAGATGGCCGAGGGCTATGTGACGCGCATTGCGCTGAACAAGGACCGGGAGATTGTCGGCTATGAGTTTGTGAACATGGGCAAGATGATGGAATTCATCAAGGGCGGCATGGACGCGAACGACGCGCTGAAAAAGGCCCAGGGTCATTACGGTCAGTTTGACAATGCACACGAGTATCTGGACCCCCGTACAAAATAAGGAGGAGGACGAACGACATGGCTTTATTTGAAAGTTACGAAAGACGAATCGAGAAAATCAACGGCGTCCTCAGCCAGTATGGCATTGCCAGCGTGGGGGAATGCCGGGAAATCTGCAAGGCTGCCGGCTTTGACCCCTATGAGATCACCAAGGGCATTCAGCCTATCTGCTTTGAAAACGCCTGCTGGGCCTACTGCGTGGGCGCAGCGATCGCACTGAAAAAGAACGTGAAAACCGCCGCCGAGGCTGCCGAGGCCATCGGCATCGGCTTGCAGGCGTTCTGTATCCCCGGCTCTGTGGCCGAGGACCGCAAGGTGGGACTGGGCCACGGAAATCTTGGTGCCATGCTTCTGCGGGACGAGACGAAGTGCTTCGCGTTTTTGGCCGGGCATGAGTCCTTTGCCGCCGCTGAGGGCGCTATCGGCATTGTCCGCAACGCCAACAAGTCCCGCAAGGAGCCCCTGCGGGTCATTTTGAACGGACTTGGCAAGGACGCAGCCCAGATCATCAGTCGCATCAACGGCTTCACCTATGTCCAGACGCAGTTTGACTACTATACCGGCGAGCTGACCGTGGTGCGGGAAGTGGCCTACTCTGACGGCGAGCGCGCTGCCGTGCGCTGCTTCGGCGCGGACGATGTGCGCGAGGGCGTTGCCATCATGCACCACGAGGGCGTGGACGTTTCCATCACCGGCAACTCCACCAACCCCACCCGCTTCCAGCACCTGGTTGCCGGCACCTATAAGAAGTGGGCCCTGGAGAACGGCAAGAAGTACTTCTCCGTGGCTTCCGGCGGCGGCACGGGCCGCACGCTGCATCCCGACAATATGGCCGCCGGCCCTGCCAGCTACGGCATGACCGACACCATGGGCCGGATGCATTCCGATGCTCAGTTTGCCGGTTCCAGCTCCGTCCCCGCGCATGTGGAGATGATGGGCTTCCTGGGCATGGGCAACAACCCCATGGTCGGCGCGACCGTCGCGGTCGCTGTGGCAGTCG
>CAZKMN010000186.1:1059-3171 GCA_964553905.1 uncultured Oscillibacter sp. | reverse complement strand
GGCGTGTCGCCAGGGACCGCGATCATATCCAGTCCCACGGAGCAAACGCAGGTCATGGCCTCCAGCTTGTCCAGACATAAGGTCCCCTCGCGGGCAGCCGCGATCATTCCCTCGTCCTCGGAGACGGGGATAAACGCGCCGGAAAGTCCGCCCACGGACGAAGAAGCCATCACGCCGCCTTTTTTCACCGCGTCGTTCAGAAGTGCCAGCGCCGCCGTTGTTCCGTGCGTGCCGCAGACCTCCAAGCCCATCTCCTCCAAAATCCGCGCCACACTGTCTCCAACGGCAGGTGTGGGAGCCAGACTCAGATCCACAATGCCAAAGGGCGTGTCCAGCCGCCGGCTGGCCTCCTGCGCCACCAACTGGCCCATGCGGGTGATGCGAAACGCGGTCTTTTTCACCGTCTCGGCCACAACGTCAAAGGGCTGACCCTTCACCGCTTGCAGCGCGTGGTACACGACGCCGGGCCCGGAGACGCCAACGTTGATGACTTTTTCCGCCTCGCCTACTCCGTGGAATGCACCGGCCATAAAGGGATTGTCCTCCACGGCGTTGCAAAAGACCACCAGCTTGGCGCAGCCAAGGCCGTCCTGTGCGCGGGTGGCCTCTGCCGTATCCTTGATGATCCTGCCCATGCGGGCCACGGCGTCCATATTGATGCCCGCTTTTGTAGAGCCCACGTTGACAGACGAGCAGACCAGATCGGTCTGGGCCAGTGCCTGCGGAATGGAGCGGATCAGTTTTTCATCCGCCGCCGTCATTCCCTTTTGCACCAAGGCGGAATAGCCGCCGATGAAGTTCACGCCGCAGGTCTTGGCAGCGCGGTCCAGTGCCAGGGCGAAGGGGACATAATCCTCCGTATCGCTGGCTCCGGCAACCAAAGCCATAGGCGTCACGGAAATCCGCTTATTGACAATGGGGATTCCAAAATCCCGCTCGATCTCCTCGCCGGTTTGCACCAGATGCTCGGCATAGCGGGTAATTTTTTCATAGATTTTCTCGCAGGCTTTCTTTGCGTCTGGATCGCAGCAGCTCAGAAGGGAAATGCCCATGGTAATGGTGCGGATATCCAGATGCTGCTGATCGATCATCTCAATGGTGGAGAGGATGTCTTTTTGATTGAGCATGGTCTATCCCCCTTAAATCCGGTGCATGGCGTCAAAAATTTCCTCCCGCTGGATGCGGATAGAGAGGTCCATTTTCTTGCCAAGCTCCCCAAGCGCAGTCCCCAGCTCCCCAATGGATGCGGTGGATTTTCCCACGTCCACAGCCATGACCATGGTGAAAGCGCCTTGCAAAATGGTTTGGGAAATATCCAAAATATTGACGTTATACTCGGATAGCAGGATGCAAATAGCGGCGATAATGCCCACCTTATCCTGACCCACAACAGTGACAATTGCGTTCATAATACTCCTCCTCAGCAGCCTGTTCCGCCGAAAGCGGCAAACAGCTTACGGTCTTTTTTTATGGATGAAACTTGTTTATTTTACCACAAAATTGTCAAAAAGTAAACCCTGAAAAAGCGGTTTCGACGCAGGGCAGCCCTGTGTCGAAACCGCTTTTGGCAGCAAGTGTCAAAGCTCGTCAAAAAACTTTGCATGAATCGCTTTCACGGCCCGATTCACATCCTCTTCGTCCAGCAGAACGGAAACTCGAATTTCCGAGGTGTTAATCATCTGGATGTTGATTCCGGCTTCGTAAAGCGCCTCAAACATTTTCGCAGCCACGCCGCAGTTGCTCATCAGTCCAACGCCCACAATGGACACCTTGCCGATTTGTTCATCCGGCTCCAGATGGTCGAATTTCAGCGCTTCCTTATGTTCGTTCAAAACCGCCTGCGCCTCTTCCAGATCCTTTTTATGGACGGTAAAGGCAATATCCTTCGTCTCGGCCCGGCCGATAGATTGCAAAATCACATCCACGTTGATGTTATGCTTGCTCAGCAGGTCAAATACCTGAAACGCCACGCCGGGGTTATGCTGCAATCCCACCAGTGCCAAACGGGCTATGCTGGTGTCCTTTGCAACACCGGCAATATTGGTCTTTTCCACTTTGGTGACCTCCTTGACTTTTGTGCCCGGCTTGCGCTCCAAGCTGGACAGAACTTCC
>CAZKMN010000186.1:0-1049 GCA_964553905.1 uncultured Oscillibacter sp. | reverse complement strand
CCTGAGACGCCAGCTCCAGCATCTCGTCGTAGGTGATCTCATCCAGCTTCCGCGCACCGGGCACGATGCGGGGGTCCGTGGTGTACACGCCGTCCACATCCGTGAAAATCTGGCACACCTCCGCGTGAAATGCCGCCGCCAACGCCACGGCGCTGGTATCCGATCCGCCGCGTCCCAAGGTGGTCACATCTCCCACGCGGTCAATGCCCTGAAACCCGGTGACGATTACGATGCGGTGCTGATCCAGCTCCGCCTGAACACGCTCAGAATCAATTTTTTTAATGCGGGCATCCGCATGTACGCCGGTGGACTGGATGCCGATCTGCCACGCCGTCAAGGAGACGCAGGGAAGGCCCATGGCCTCCAGCGCCATCGCACACAACGCCACGGAAATCTGCTCTCCGGTCGCCAGCAGCATATCCATCTCCCGCTTGGATGCATTGGGGTTGATCTCCTCCGCTTTAGCAATGAGGTCATCTGTGGTATCGCCCTGGGCAGAGAGGACGACGATCACATCCTTCCCCTCCAGATACGTCTCCGCAATGATACCGGCAGCGTTCCGTATCCCCTTGGCGTCTTTTACGGAACTGCCGCCAAACTTCTGCACGATCAAGCTCATAGTGTTTCCTTCTTTTAACTCAAATTGGTTTCCTCTCCTGCCCTATGATACGCAGCAGCTCCCCGGTTGGGAATCACTCCAACACTCGCATGCAAGCCATCACGTGAAGACTCTTGGATTTTTTCTGCACATCCAGTCCGCTCAGGCAGTCTGTCAAAAAGGCGGTCTCGCCGTTTTCGGCCAGCACTTCCACCTGCCCAAACGCAGCCGCCGCATCGACCAGACTGTTTTGTACCCGGAAATAATACCGGGAACGAAGGTTCAGCGGGTTCTGGAAGCCAGAGCTGTCCGCGCTCCAACCGATCTCCTCCCGCCGGGGACTGGCCTGAAGCGCCTCCATCACATCGGCAACGCAGGCAGACGCCGTTGGCAACTCTCCCGCGCCCTTGCCGTAAAACATCACCTCGCCGGTGGCGTTTCCGCGCACCAC
>CAZKMN010000185.1:0-3200 GCA_964553905.1 uncultured Oscillibacter sp. | reverse complement strand
TAGGCCAGCGGGTTATAGTGCATACTTTTTGCAAAGTCGATGCTGTTGAACACCTTGATTTTATACCCGCGCCGCTTTTGCAGAAACGCACCCACTTGATTGAGAACGCCGCCCTTGGGGTCAACCACCACAAAGGACGAATGGGCTTGAAGCAGCTGCGGGGTCAGCCAAAACCGGGTTTTACCGCTGCCGCTTGAGCCGATAATGCAGCAATTCAGATTGCGGGCATTGGCCGGATTTTTGGGGCGTGTGTTCATGGTGAGCCGTTCCGTGCCTGTGAGAATGACGTTGCTTTCAAACTTGGGATCGACAAATGGCTTGATGTCCTTTTCATTGCCCCATCGGGCGCTGCCATACTCCGCATCCCGCCGAAACTTCTTTGCGTTCTTGCTTTTGTAGTAGATAAACAGCCGAAACGCAAGCGCCCCCACAAGGCCGATGAGCCAATCAAAGGGGGCAAGCCCCGGCGCAAAATCCGCAAAGGCCGTGCCGATGGTCTGCCCCAGCCCCAGCAGCTTTTCCCCGAAGCCAGCGCCCGCCGCCATGCGGTAGGCCGTCCCCACTTTCAGAAAAGCCCAGCCGATGAACAGGTACGGGATATTGGGAAGAATGTATTTGCGGATTTTATCTGTCCTCATGCGCCGCCTCCTTTCGTCGGCACAAACTTCGCTCTGCTCCTTCGGGCGTAAAACGCCCGAAATCCGCCCGCTCCGTTGCGCCTCCTCTCCCCACAAAGTCTTGCGACTTTGCGGGGACCCCATAGCCCTTTTGGCGGGACTTGCGCTGGGCAAGCTGCTCCGCCGCCTGTTTAAGCTGATCCCGAATGGGACGGCGGCGGTCATGGGATTTGCCCAGCACCTTTTTGGAGTATTCCGAAAAGCAG
The DNA here is from genome assembly GCA_964553905.1 of uncultured Oscillibacter sp. GTDB lineage: Bacteria > Bacillota > Clostridia > Oscillospirales > Oscillospiraceae > Oscillibacter. Next base: position 2,317 of record CAZKMN010000185.1, on the reverse strand, counting down.
GCGGTGATGGCATCGGCCTGCTGGGACTTGAAAAACAACAGGTATTTGTCCGGCTCCGTCTGATAAAACGCATAGTCCACATTCCACTTCCGGGCAACACGGTCAAACTGCCGGGTAGAGCCGGACAATTCAATGCTATTTTTCTCACCACCGTGGCCCATGAGCTTTTTCACGCTCTGCCTGCCGTGGGGCGTTTTGGCCGCCCGGTACTCCTTGGCAATCTTGCGGCCCACGGCTCGGAGCGCATAGGCAAGGCTCCGGGCCGTCAGCTTTCCGGCTTTCATGGAAATTGCGATGGTGCGCCGGGACACATCTTCATCAATCAGCTATACCACCTCCTTCTTCGGGACAATGTGTCCCAAAGCACTATCTGTCCTCCCGGTCATGCCTTGGCCGCAGCTTTTCGCCCTCCAAAGAGGAACGGTCAATGATTTCCTTGTAGGCGGCCATCTGCTCCCGAATGGAAAGCGCCGGGAATGTAAACACCCCTTGCTCCGGGGGAATGTCCGCAACGCCGTGGTAGATCTCCATAAACTCCCTGCTGGTTTTTATCACATAGCCGCCGGGGGCGAAATGGCCGTTGTCGTTTAGCCGCACATCCCGCCCATACGCCTCAAAATCGAAATAGGGCAGTATGTCCTCTGGCACCGCCAGCGCGTCCATGTCCTCAATGTAGATGCGCCCCAGCGTTTCATCGTCCTCCACGCCGGGGAATAATTCATAGCAGTCGAGGTTATGGACAAGGTTGATGATGTCGGCAACGCTGGCCGTATGGTCACCCTTGCTAATGACGGCTTCAAAGGTTTCAAGATGTCCCTGGTCAAGCTCGGAGAGCAGACAGGCCAAATGGTTGAGCTCGTCAAGGCTTTCGTACTCGCTCAAATGGTCGTACAGCCCCAGCACATCACCGTCAAAGGATGTAATAAAAATCTCCTCATACCGCACCCCGTCCACGCCGATGTGCTTCAAGAGCGCCTGCACCTCCTCGGCGCTGGTGGGAAAGGTCAGCGTTTCGCCCACAAGCTGCCCCTCGGCATACTTCCCGGCGTTGGTGACATAGGCTTCAAAAATGAACATTTTTCACCTCCTCCTGCGTCAGCGTTTCATATACGCCCGCCATAATGTACTCCGCACAGGGCAGAGCGATGGCATTTCCTAACGCCTTGTAACGGCTGGCCGTGCTGATTGTTTCGCCGTTTGCTCCGTATTTCGTCCAGCCCTCGGGCAAGCCCATGAGCCGTTCACACTCTAATTCGGTGGGAAAACGGATATAGCCGCCTGCCGGATCGTCCTCATACCAAAAGGAAAAGGGACTTACGCCGCCCGCTAAAAGAGTGGGAAAAGGGTCAGTTGGCAATCCGAAGCTGTTTTGGAAGGCTGAATTGGATCGCTCTTTTGCGGACAGCCGCATACGGTAGCATTGAAAGGGTCTGGTGACGGGTACGCGCCGCCCTGCTTCAAGAAAAGCGCCTCGATCTCCGGCGGGGGCGGACAGCCAGTCCGCACCGCCAGCCTTAGGAATTGGGAGCATTGGGCGGGGCTTAAATAGTATTTCATGGGAACGTCGGCCTCCAAAATCCGCCACAAGAAAGATGCGCTGCCGTCGTGCCAGTCGGGGGCTTGCCCAATACTGGGCGTCCATGAGCCGCCATGCGAGATCGGGTGTTCCCCCTCGCACCATTCCGGCTCCCGCCCATCGTCCAGCAGCAGGCATTGGAACATCGGTAGTTGTGAACGCGGATAGGACGGCTCTAAAATCCATCCGGTTATTTGAAGAAAACGCTCCCATGACGTTTTCCCAAACAGTGATAATTGGATATAGGTTGTTCGTCGCCTCCCTCATTTCTGAAATAATACGGATTGCTTGATAAAAAAGGCTGGACTTGGCCCCAGCAAGTCCAGCCCTGTTCCCGATTTGTGAGAGATTTTGGCACGGTGAGCCAAAGGTCAGCACATGGACAGGCGGGATTTCTCCGCCGTCCAGCTTTGTAATGTCACCCAAATGCGCCATGCCGGGGAAATGCCGCTTGGTAATGGAGATGGGAGCCTGTTCAATTTCGCTGGCCCACACCGGGCGAATACCCTGCCGGGCGGCGGCCAGAGGGAACACGCCGATGCCGTCGAACAGGCTGCCCAGCGTGATCTCGGCCATATCAGCGGCGGCCCTGTCCCTTGACGGTCAAAATGCCCTCCAAGGTGGTGGCGGTGATCCGCAGGCGCTCCGCCACGGCGATGTCGTTTTTCATGGCCTCGGTGACGGTATGGCCGCACACCACCAGCACATGGGAGCGCCGCAGCAGGTCACGGCTCATGTCGA
>CAZKMN010000184.1:1498-3216 GCA_964553905.1 uncultured Oscillibacter sp. | reverse complement strand
CCGGATACTTTACTTTCAGTTCTTCAATGGCTTCGTAGTCTTTCCGTTTCCAGTACCCATTTCTTTCACTCCCTTATTTTTATCTTATACTAAAAAATGAAAGTAGACACCTTTTGGGGTGTCTACTTTCATTTTACAGGTTCAGGACTTCTGTCCGGCTCTTTCCTTATTTTTTCTGTGCTATACTTGCCTCAAAGCCACTTTTTTCGCTTGAAATACCACAGCAGCACCGCCACGATCACAATGCTCACGGCGGTCACCGCCGGGTAACCGTACTTCCATTGCAGCTCCGGCATCCCGATGAAATTCATGCCGTACCAGCCCACCAGCAGCGTCAACGGCAGGAAAATGACCGTCACAATGGTGAAAATCTTCATGAGGTCGTTTTGCTGGATGGAAAGCTGAGACTGGTACGCCTCCCGCAGGGCGGTGACTGATTCCCGCAGGTCCCGCACCGCGCTGAGATAGCGGTCTGTCCGGCTGCTGAGGATCACCATTCGCCGCACGCCGGATTTTTCCAGAAGCCCATTATCGTTGGCAGCCATCTCGTCAAAAATGGAATCCAACTGCTCATAATAGCGCTTTAGCCGCAAAAGCTCCCGCCGCCACGTGGAAATTCGATCCAAATACGACTGCTTGCCGCCGGAGAGAATCTCCTTTTCCCCGTCGTTGACCTCCGCCTCCAGTTGGTCCAGATGGGCCATGTCCCCCTTCAGCAATCGGACAAACAGCCGGTAGAGGAGCTGGCCGTTTTCCATCTCCCCATCCTCCGTCAGCTCGCGGACCATGGACTGAATTTGCGCCGACGCCGTTTCGTCCTGACAGAAAATGAAGAGATCCTCCCGGTCCAGATAGAGCAAAAGCTGGGGATCGGTCTGCCGGTCACTGTGCACATCATGCCAGTCAAAGGCAAGAAAATCAAACTCCTCAAAGCTCTCAAACGTTTCGATCTGGCCCTCATTCAGATAATCCAGAACTTTGGCGTCCATATAGGGCGCCACCTCCGCCAAGCGGCAAAACGGCAGCACGGTCTGCATCACGCGTTCCCCCTGTTTTCAGTGTTTTCGCCTTTCCAACGGGACATCCCCGTGGTAATTTTCCCCTTTAGCCTAGCACAGTCCAAGAAAAACCGCAAGAAGAGAGCGGCGAATCCGGTTGCGTTTTCAGTCCGTTTTCCATGGCTGTTGTTCGGGCAGGACGATGGGAAGATCCACAATGGAGAGCCCACGGCTCAAGGCGTAGGCCACCGTATACTGCGTGCCGCCGGGGGTCCCGTCGAACGCGGCGATCAGAAGCGACGCATGATCCACCATATAGCGATCCCGCCGCTGCATACAGGTGGAGGAATATTGCCGGGACACCAGCGTTTCATAATCGCACGAAGCCACCAGCCGGACATACCGCTCCCGCTGGGGCGCGGGCCATGCGTCCGCCTGCGTGGGACAGGGGATCGCGGCCTCCACCGTAACGTCCCCGTGACGCTCCCGCAGGGCCAGCACACATTCGCAAAAATACAGATCACAACCAAGCGCCATTCCGCAGAGGAAATGGCGGTAGCCCTCTGCATAGGCCGCCTCTACCGCGTCCGCCATCCGCTGCTTCAGCGCCACGCAGCGGATATCCCGCTCTTCATATTTCCACGGCAGCTTCCCCGATCGATGGCCGGTAAAGCAACACGACGACTGTCTTCCTCGCACAAGTCCGCCTCCCCTTTGTCA
>CAZKMN010000184.1:0-1488 GCA_964553905.1 uncultured Oscillibacter sp. | reverse complement strand
TATAGAACGTTTGTTCTTTTTTGTAAAGTGCAAAATTAGGGGTTGCATTTTGGCGAGAAACCTCGTATACTAACCGTAGAAAACAACTGAATCTTTGTCTTCAGGGCGGGGTGTGATTCCCCACTGGCGGTATAGTCCGCGACCGAACGCAGCAATGCGCTCGCTGACCCGGTGAAACTCCGGGACCAACAGTATAGTCTGGATGGAAGAAGATGATTGCGGCGAAGCCGCGCACATTCGTGCGCTTCTTTGTTGTTTGTTCACCTTGGAGAAGTCAAAGCATCCGGGGTGTTTTCAAACAAACAAAGGAGTGTATTTTTTATGTCTGAACCCAATGTCAACGCCATCCGCACCGACGTCCAGCCCAAGGCGGACGTCAAGACCCTGACCTCTCTGGCCATGCTTACCGCCATCACCTACGCGGTGATGCTGCTGAGCAAGATGCTGCCTCAGGTTTCCGGCTTTTTGCAGTTTGACCTGAAAGACACCGTCATTTGCGTCGGCGGATTCGTCTTTGGCCCGCTGGCTGCCGCCGCCATCTCCGCCGTGGTGGCTCTCGTGGAGATGTTTACCGTCAGCGACACCGGCTTCATCGGTCTTATCATGAACGTGCTGGCTACCTGCGGCTTTTGCTGCACGGCTGCTTTTGTCTATCGCCGCAAGCACACCAAAACCGGCGCTGTGATGGGACTGGCTCTGGGCGTTATCTGCCTGACCGCCATCATGCTGCTTTGGAACTACCTCATCACGCCTTTCTACATGGGCGTTCCCCGGGAGATGGTCGCGTCCATGATGCTGCCCGTATTTCTGCCCTTCAATCTGGTCAAGGGCGGCACGAACATGGCCCTGACGCTCCTTTTGTACAAGCCTGTTGTCACCGCGTTGCGTCGTGCCCGGCTGGTTCCGCAGGCGCAGACGCCCGCTCAGAGCCGCGGCGCAGGATTCCTGCTCTTCTCTCTGGCGCTGCTGGCCACTTTTGTGATGCTGGCGCTGGTACTGATGGGCCTTCTTTAATTGCCATCCATTTTTACTCCGGGGAAGCGGCGCGCCGTCTGGCGCGCCGCTTCCCCCCTTTTCAATCCCCCGTCCCTGTGCTATGATAGAAACTACAAAACCGAAAGGGTAGACAATGGGAGGGAGCGCCATGGACCGCATCATTTTACACTGTGACCTCAACTGCTTTTACGCCTCTGTTGAGCTGCTCTCCCACCCGGATCTCAAAGAGATTCCCACGGCGGTATGCGGCGATCCCGCCTCACGCCACGGCATCATTCTGGCAAAAAACGAGCCCGCTAAAAAGCTCGGCATCCAGACGGCGGAGACCATCTGGCAGGCCAAAAAGAAGTGCCCCGGTCTGGTCCTACTGCCGCCGCATCACGAGCTCTACCACGTGTATTCCCACAAGGTAAACGCCATTTACGATCAATATACGGACTTGGTGGAGCCATTTGGGATTGACGAGAGCTGGCTGGATCTCACCGGGTCTAT
>CAZKMN010000183.1:1092-3238 GCA_964553905.1 uncultured Oscillibacter sp. | reverse complement strand
TCGGTGGCGATCAACGGAATCGACGGCATCGCCCTGACCAAGCTGGACGTGCTGAGCTATCTGGACGAGATTCCCATCTGCGCCCATTATACGCTCAACGGCAAGCAGACCGACGAGTTCCCGTTCCCCGCGGTGCTGGCCGAGGCCAAGCCCGTGATGGAGTCGATGCCCGGCTGGAAGTGCGACATCTCCGGCGTTCGCACTTGGGACGAGCTGCCCAAGGCCGCCCGGGACTATGTGGAATATGTGGAGCGTGAAATCGGCTGCCACATCGGCTATGTGTCCGTGGGGCCTGAGCGGGATTCCATTATTCTTCGATAAATCATCCGGCAAGAGGAGGCAATTTGTCTCCTCTTGCGTCGTTTCAAAACCAAACGGAAAGAGGTTGACCTAATTATGAGTAAAGACCGTTATGAATCCCCGTTGGCCTCCCGCTATGCTTCCCAGTTCATGCTGCACCTGTTTTCCGCAGAGCAGCGCATCGAGGTGTGGCGGAAGCTGTGGGTGGCGCTGGCCCGAGCCGAGCACAAGCTGGGTCTGCCCGTCACCGCCGCGCAGGTGGCGGAGCTGGAAGCCCATCTCACCGACATCGACTTTGACTGCGCCGCCGCCCGGGAAAAGGAGGTCCGTCATGATGTGATGGCCCATGTCTATACCTACGGCAAGGCGGCTCCCTCCGCCGCGGGCATCATCCATCTGGGAGCCACAAGCTGCTATGTGACCGATAACGCCGACCTCATCCTCTATCGGGAGGGCCTGCGCTATCTTCGCGGCGAGCTTTTGAGCGTGCTGCGGAATCTCTCCGTCTTTGCCGATCGGTATAAGGCCACCGCCACGCTGGGCTATACCCACTATCAGCCCGCGCAACTGGTCACCGTGGGCAAGCGGGCCACCCTTTGGATGCAGGACCTGCTCTCCGATCTGGAGGAGCTGGATTTTGTGCTGGACAGTCTCAAGTTTTTGGGCTGTCGCGGCACCACCGGCACCGAGGCCAGTTTTCTGGACCTCTTTGACGGAGACAGCGAAAAAATTGATGAGATGAACCGCCAGATCAGTGCGGAATTTGGCTTTGAGCGGTGCTTTTCCGTCTGCGGGCAGACCTATCCCCGCAAGGTGGACAGCCGCATTTTGAATGTGCTCAGCTCCATTGCCCAGAGCTGCTATCGCATGGCAAACGATATTCGCCTGCTCCAGCACGACCGGCAGGTGGAGGAGCCCTTTGAAAAAAATCAGATCGGCTCTTCCGCCATGGCGTATAAGCGCAATCCCATGCGCTCCGAGCGCATCTGCTCTCTTGCCCGCTACTTGATGGCGGACGCCATGAACGCCCCCATGACCGCCGCTGTGCAGTGGCTGGAGCGGACGCTGGACGACTCGGCTAACCGCCGGATCTCCATGCCGGAGGGCTTCCTCTGCGCCGACGCGATTTTGCGCCTCGCGCAAAACGTCACGGATGGGCTGCATGTGAACGAAAAGGTGGTGGACGCCACCGTCCGGGAATATCTGCCCTTTATTGCCACGGAAAACCTCATGATGGAGGCTGTCAAACGGGGCGGCAATCGGCAGGAGCTCCACGAGATCATCCGCACCTGCTCCATGGAGGCCACCGCCCGCATGAAGGAGGGGGAAAAGTGCGATCTTTTGCCCCGGCTGGCCAAGCAGAGCGCCTTCGGCATGACGGTGGAGGAGATGGAGGCGGTCCTCACGCCCGCGGCGTATATCGGTCGCTGCCCGGAGCAGGTGGATGCGTTTTTGGCGCAGGTGCAGCCGCTGCTCGCGGCGGCTTCCGATGAAAAGCCCGAGATCAACCTCTAAGGCGCGTATGCAAAAATACGGTTCCCTGTCCGATGTGCGGGCGGGGAACCGATCCGGCACCGTGAGGTTGCGCCGAAAATAATGGAATAAAAAAAGTTGCGTTTTTGGTTGTTTTGACGTTGACAGGGGCCTGTCCATGGTGATAAACTCCTACCATCAATTGAACCATTGATAACGGCGTGGATGGAGAAAAGTACCGCAAGAGATCAGTTTCAGTGAGTGGGTGGCAGTGAAAAGCCCGCACCGGAGCTTGCGGGAAGAACACTCCGGAGCTGCAATCTGAACGCGGATCTCCGTCAGTAAGTGCGACGAGTTGTGATCGTTACTTCAC
>CAZKMN010000183.1:0-1082 GCA_964553905.1 uncultured Oscillibacter sp. | reverse complement strand
GCTTGGGGGCGGTAAATTAGGTGGCACCGCGGATAGCAGCTATTCGTCCTAAAATTTTAGGATATAGCTGCGTTTTATTTTATCTGGAGGTGCCTCTTATGTGTTCCATCATGGGTTTTTCCAAAAAGACGTATTCCAAGGAGGAAATTCGTCCCTATTTTGACCGCACGCGCTCCCGGGGGCCGGATATGTCCCGCATTGTGGAGACGCCGTCCGGCTACCTCTGCTTTCACCGACTGGCCGTCATGGGGCTGGACGAGAGCGGGATGCAGCCCTTTGAGCTGGACGGCGATTACGTGGTCTGCAACGGGGAGCTTTACGGATTCCGGGCGCTGAAGCGGAAGCTCGCGGAACAGTATACCGTCCAAAGCGGAAGCGACTGCGAGCTGCTCTTGCCGCTGTACCGGGAATACGGGCTTTCCATGTTCTCCCGGCTGGACGCGGAATTCGCTCTGGTGATCTATGATTCCGTGACGGATTCTCTGGTTGCCGCCCGGGACCCCATCGGCATTCGCCCCCTGTTTTTCGGCTATGACAAGGCCGGCGCCATCGTGTTTGCCAGCGAGGCCAAAAACCTTGTGGGCCTTTGCGATGAGATTTGCCCCTTCCCGCCCGGACACTACTACGCCTACGGAACGTTTGTCCGCTATGCGGATCTCACCACCGTGACGCGGTATTCGCCGGATGATCTGGAGACGGTGTGCCGCACGATCCGCAGCAAGTTTATCGCCGCCGTGGATAAACGGCTGGACGCCGATGCTCCGCTGGGCTTCCTGCTCTCCGGCGGGCTGGATTCCTCGCTGGTGTGCGCCATCTCCTCCGTAGTGCTGGGTAAAAAAATCCGCACGTTTGCCATCGGGATGGACAAAGACGCCATCGATTTGAAATACGCCCGCGAGGTTGCGGATTTCATCGGCTCCGACCACACGGAGATCTTCATGACCCGCCAGCAGGTCCTCCAGTCGCTGGAGGAGGTCATCGCGCTGCTGGGCACGTGGGACATCACCACGATCCGCGCCAGCATGGGCATGTATCTTTGCTGCAAAGCCATCCATGAAAAAACAGATGTTCGCGTGCTGCTC
>CAZKMN010000182.1:1047-3287 GCA_964553905.1 uncultured Oscillibacter sp. | reverse complement strand
GGGCGCACAGATCGTGGGCTACGAGGGCGTGGATAAGCGCATCGACGTGCTGGCCACCGCCATTGCCGCGAAGCTGACGGCGCTGGAGCTCAAAGATCTGGATCTTGCGTATGCGCCGCCCTATTCCTCCGCCAAGGACCCGGTGAATATGGCGGGATTCCTGATCGAAAATGTGGAGCGGGGCAAGGTCCATCAGTTCTTCTGGGATGAGATCGAGGCGCTGCCCCGAGATGGCAGTGTGACGCTGCTGGATACCCGCACCCCCGGCGAGGCCTTGGAGGGGAGCGTTTCCGGATTTGTCAATATCCCGCTGGATGAGCTGCGGGATCGTCTGGACGAACTGCCCTTAAACCGCCCGGTCTATGTGCTTTGCCAAAGCGGACTGCGGAGCTATCTGGCCTGCCGGATCTTGAGTCAGCACGGTTTCACCTGCGCCCATTTTGCGGGTGGGTATCGGCTTTATGAAAGCGTATATCGGGATCGTCTGGCCTCCGAGCTGGCCTATCCCTGCGGCATGGAACGACGCTGATCCGGGAGAAACAGTCTGCATTTCGCGGTGCGGAGCGTTGATTTTGGCTCGTGGCTGCAAACCGGGACGATGCAGAGGCGAAGCGTGTTGCAGCGGTAAAATTGAAATGGACAACGGGGCCTGTCGCCTGCAACCAGCAGACGACAGGCCCCGCTTTTTGAGGTTCCTGTCTTTAAAAACGCAAGCGCCCCTTTGCGGCGCTTTTACAAACGGGCAAGCGCGTTGCCCAGCAGTCCGTTGCGGCAAAAACCTCGAAGAACCCCCAAGAAGCGCCGGAAAAAGCGCCCAGAAAAGCGCCGGGAAAAGTGCTGGGGCGGCGGTCAGCGCTCCGGCAGCAGCGCCCGGAGCTTTTGAAGATCGGTCAGCTCCACTGTGCCGCGGGAGAGCGCCACCATGCCCTCAGACTGAAAATAGCGAAGCATGCGGGTCACGACCTCCCGCGCTGTCCCAAGGTGCGCGGCGATCTTGTCGTGCGTGATTTTCAAAACCGGGCGCTCTTCCAAGGTGCTTTCGTTCAGGAGGAACGCTGCGAGGCGCTGATCGAAACTCTTCCACATGATCTGCTCAATGAGCCACATGACCTCGGAAAATCGGGAGGCCATGATCTGGCCTGTGTAGTTTGAAACAGGCAAAGACTGCTCCATCAACTGCTTGTAGACCTCCACGGGAATGAGCCACAGCTCCGAATCCCGCTCTGCCTCGATGGTGATGTCAAATTGAATGCTGTTCATCATGCAGGAGGCGGAAAACAGGCAGATATCCCGGGGAAACAGGCGGTAGAGAGTAATTTCCTTGCCTTCGCTGGAGAGCATGTAGGCGCGCAGAAGTCCGCTGCAAACCACAAACAGCCCAACGCAGTCGGCGGAGCCGTTGTGCAGCAGAGTTCCCTCGGCGGCGTTGCGCCGCACGGCGGATTGGAGCAGCAGTGTACGCTGCGAGTCGGTCAGCTGATCCCAGAAGGGGAAATAAGCGGAGAGCTCCATGGCATCACGTCCTTTTCATAAATGTATTATACGGGTTTTGGGGAGGAAGTCAATCGGCGCGGATGTGCCTGAAAAGGGGCGCGGAGAGCGGGGGAAAATCTCCGTAGGGAGCATGCGGCAAATTTTTTGCAAAAAAAGAGTATTTTTGTAAAAAAACAGAGGAAAAAGGATAATTTTGTTGAAACATCAAGGGTTCTGGGGTAGACTGAAAAAAAGAGCACCGGACGCCACAGCGCGTCGCCGGCCGGTCAGGACGTACTGTGACGGGGAGGTTATGACATGGACCATACGCTGCAGCTTTTAAAGCAATTTTGTGCATACGATTATGAGCAGCGCGATTGCGAAAAAGCGCTGACTCTTTTGAGCCGGGATATCCGCTGGTTTGGAACATCGGACTATGAGGATGTCTGCGGGAGGGATGCGGCCCGGACGTATATCACAAAGGAGATCGCCGCCCTGCCCACGCCCTATGAGATCACACTGGAGGACGAGGGGTATGTGCCCATTGCCCCCGGCGCCGGCACGGCGTTTTTAAAGCTGACCATGACCAATCAGGGGGCCACGCTTTCGGTACGCATGACGGCGTCGTCCCGGACAGAGGATGGCGTGGAGCGGATTTGTGCCATGCATGTCTCCGTGGCGGATGAAAGCCAGAAAAAGGACGAGTATTTCCCGGTGACCTCACAGCTAGAACAACTTGCCCGGGCCAAAAACGAACTTGTCATGTC
>CAZKMN010000182.1:0-1037 GCA_964553905.1 uncultured Oscillibacter sp. | reverse complement strand
AGGCGGAGTTTGTGAGCCACATTGACGGCTGCCTTTTGAACGGCGTGCATCCCGATGACCGGGAATTCGTGAAAAACACCACGAAAAAGCAGCTTTGCGAGGCGGGACGCTATGAGGTGAATTACCGGATGCGTCGTCGGGACGGCAGCTATCTCTGGGTACATGACATCGGTCAGAGAACAAAGAGCGAGACTGGCGAGCCGGTCGTCATCTCGGTGTGCTACGATATTACAAAGGAACATGAAAAACAGGCGCAGTTGGACAATATGATTAACGCGCTGCCCGGCGGCGTGGCGCTGTATCGGCTGGAGAATGAAGAGCGGGCACAGATCCTCTATCAGTCCCGGGGCGTGAGTCGGCTCTCCGGCCGGACGCCGGAGGAATACGCCCAGCTCGTTTCGAAGAACGTGCGGCATTCCGTCTATGAAGAGGATACGGAGCGGGTGGTGTCCGCCATGAAGCGGGCGGAGCACAGCGAGGAAACCGTCTCGCTGGACTATCGAATTCCCCATATCGACGGCGGCTATGTCTGGATAAACGGCAGCTTCAGAAGAGCGGGCGAGGAGGGCGGCCGCCCGATCATTCATGCGGTTTTCACGGAAATGCCGCAGCTCCGGGAGCTGTTCCGCTCCATCACAGAAAATTCCGGCGTTGCCATTACGGTGATCGATCAGGAGACTCATGAGCTGCTCTATGTCAATCAGGAGGTTTTCTCCATCCTGCATAAAACCGATCACAATTACGAGGGAAAGCCCTGCTATCGGTACTTGATGGATGAAGCTGCGCCCTGCGCGTACTGCCCATGCCGCTGCGGAGAAATCGACCAGATGAGGGAGTTCTATCTTTCCAAGATGGACCGCTACTACGCCACCCAGGGCCGCACTGTTGACTGGGCCGGTCGAAAGGCCTATATCTCGTATATGACCGATATTACCGAGAGCGTCAGGGCCAAAAAGCGGCTGGCCGAGATGCTGCAAAATATTACCTGCGGCGTTGTGGTAAGCGAGGCGGACCCCACGGACGGCTCTTATCAAATC
>CAZKMN010000181.1:0-3306 GCA_964553905.1 uncultured Oscillibacter sp. | reverse complement strand
ATGCGCTTTGGCGATCAGAGCAATCTGAACGTGGACTACATCCCCACCGGCTCGCTGGCTTTGGATGTGGCGCTGGGAATCGGGGGACTGCCCAAGGGCCGGATCATAGAGATCTATGGGCCGGAATCCTCCGGCAAGACCACGCTGGCGCTCCACGTGGTGGCTGAGGCGCAGAAAAAGGGCGGCGAAGTGGCGTTTGTGGACGCTGAACATGCGCTGGACCCCACCTACGCACGGGCGCTGGGCGTCAATGTGGAGGAAATGCTGATCTCACAGCCCGATACCGGCGAGCAGGCGCTGGAGATCACGGAGGCCTTGGTGCGCTCGGGCGCCATTGACGTGATCGTGGTGGACAGCGTAGCCGCGCTGGTGCCTCGGGCTGAAATTGAGGGCGAAATGGGCGACAGCTATGTGGGTTTGCAGGCTCGCTTAATGAGCCAGGCGCTCAGAAAGCTCACCGGCGCCATCGGAAAGACCAACACCATCGTTATTTTTATCAACCAACTGCGCGAAAAAGTTGGCATTATGTACGGAAATCCAGAGGTGACCACCGGCGGACGGGCTTTGAAATTCTATTCGTCTGTTCGGATCGACGTGCGGCGGATCGAGGCGCTGAAAAATGGAAGCGAAATCATCGGAAACCGCACGCGTGCCAAAGTGGTGAAAAACAAGGTGGCGCCCCCGTTCCGGGAGGCGGAGTTCGACATCATGTACGGCGAGGGAATCGCCCGCACCGGCGAGCTGGTGGATTTGGGCGTTAAGCTGGATCTGGTGCAAAAGTCCGGTTCCTGGTTTTCCATGGGCGAAGTACGCATCGGGCAGGGACGCGATGCTGCCAAGCGATATTTGCAGGAAAATCCGGAGATTGCCGCACAACTGGAGGCCGATATCCGCAAGAATTTTGACAAGCTGATGAGCAATCAGTCCCGGATTGCCGCCAAAGCGGCCGGGCGGGCTGTCGATGTGAGCGCGGACGATTTTGACGATGCAAATTGAGCGCATTGAACTTTCAAAACACAAAAAAGGGCGGGTTCTGGTCTTTTTAAAGGATGGCGCCTGCTTGAAAATAACGGAACAGGAGCTGCTGGACTTTGGTCTGCGGTCCGGGGAAGAGCTGGAAGAGAGCACTTTGACACGACTGAAAGCGGCAGCCGGCGTTTCCAACACAAAGGCGCTTGCCGCTGATTTTGTGGGCAAGCGCGCCATGTCCCGCCGGGATCTGGAACGGAAATTACAGGACCGGGGCGCCAGCGAAACCGAGGCGCGCTATGCCGCCGAGTGGCTGGAGGCGATCGGCGCTTTGGACGATGCGGACTACGCCGCCCTGCTGGCCAGACACTGTGCCGGAATGGGCTATGGACCGGCGCGGGTGCGGGAAAAACTGCGGGAAAAAGGGGTCCCGCGGGAGCTGTGGGAGGATGCGCTGGACACGCTGCCTGACGCCGGGGAGCAGGTCGATCGATTCCTTGCCGGAAAGCTGCGGGGCCGCACACCCGATGAGCGGGAGAAAAAACGGCTCACGGATGCGCTGCTTCGGCGCGGCTTTTCCTGGAGCGACGTGAAGGCCGGCTGGAGCCGGCTGGGAGATCGCATCGAGGAGATGTGAGATACAAAATCCCTTTGATAAAACCATGATCCCATGAACGGAGGAGTCCATTTTGAGTTATCATATATCGTTTATTTCCCTTGGCTGCGCTAAAAATCAGGTGAATTGCGAGCAGATGATGGCTGCCTGCCAAGCTGCCGGATACACCATTCAGGCCGAGCCAGAGGGAGCGGATGTGGCCGTGGTGAACACCTGCGGCTTTTTGGCGTCTGCCTGCGAGGAGGCCATTGACAATGTTTTGGAGATGGCAGAGCTAAAGCGGGCGGGAAAAGTGAAAAAAATTCTGGTCACCGGCTGCATGGCCCAACGGTACAAGGACGATGTCCTGAGCGAATTGCCGGAGGTGGACGGAATTTTGGGCACCGGAAGCTACGGCGACATTGCCGGGGCAATTGCCGAGGTGATGGAGCAGGGACAGCGGCCCTGCCATCTGGGGAATATCCACACGGCCAATCAGGGCGGAGAGCGAATTCTTTCCACACCTGCGTGGTATGCCTATCTGCGGATTGCAGAGGGCTGCGACAACCACTGTGCCTACTGCGTGATCCCGTCTCTGCGCGGGAAATACCGCAGCCGCCCCATGGAGGAGCTGCTGGAGGAGGCCCGGGAGCTGGCAGATGCGGGCGTGAAGGAACTGATTGTCATTGCACAGGACATCACCCGCTATGGCACGGATCTTTATGGCGAGCATGCGCTTGCAAGGCTGCTGCGCGAGCTTTGCAAGCTGAATTTCCACTGGATCCGCCTGCACTATCTCTATCCCGATGAAATTACCGAGGAACTGATCGATACGATTGCAGACGAGCCCAAGATCCTTCCCTATATTGATTTGCCCATCCAGCACTGCAACGACGCAATTTTAAAGGCCATGAATCGGCGGGATACCAAAGCAGAGCTCTTGGCCCTGTTTGAAAAGCTCCGGGCAAAAATCCCCGGTCTGGTGCTTCGCACCAGTCTCATTACCGGATTGCCCGGCGAAGGGGATGCGGAATTTGAAGAGCTGTGCGAATTTTTGCGCCAGACAAAAATTGAGCGGGCTGGTGTGTTTCCGTTCTCTCCGGAGGATGGGACCCGGGCCGCGCTGATGGAGCATGTGGAGATGGAGGAGGCCCAGCGTCGAGCCGAACTGGTGGTGGACGTGCAATCCGACATCATCGACGCTTACAATGAAAGCGTACTGGGCAGCCAGCGGGAGGTTTTGTGCGAGGGGTTTGACCCGCAGGCTCAGATGTATTTCGGCCGCAGCTATGCCGAATCTCCCGACATTGATGGTAGAATTTACTTTACCGCCGAAGAAGAAGTCCCTGTCGGAAGCTTTGTGACCGTGCGACTGACCGGCTTGATGGATGGCGAGCTGACTGGCGAGCTCACGGCGGAGACGGGGGTGTGACGATGAATCTGCCCAATCAATTGACGCTTTTGCGTATCGTTTTGATTCCGGTTTTCATGGGGGTTTTATATGCCGGTTTTCCGGGAGCGGGCTATGTGGCGCTGGGCATTTTTGTGGTGGCCAGTCTGACGGATTTGCTGGATGGAAAAATTGCCCGGGCCAGAAATCTGGTCACGGATTTCGGAAAATTTGCGGACCCTCTGGCGGACAAGATGCTGGTAACTGCCGCCATGCTTTGGTTTGTGGAGATCGGGCAGATGCCCGCATGGGCGCTGCTGATCGTCATTTGCCGGGAATTTGCCGTCAGCGG
>CAZKMN010000180.1:0-3331 GCA_964553905.1 uncultured Oscillibacter sp. | reverse complement strand
TATGGAGGCGGGACAGCTTTTTTGCGACGCGTTTTCCTGCGCCCGCAACCCCCGTCTCCCCGTCAGCGTGGTGGCGCAGACCGACAGCGTGGTCCTGCTGATCGACCACAGCCGAATTCTCCACACCTGCTCCAGCGCTTGCCGCCAACACCAGATTCTCATTGAAAACCTCGTCCAAATTTTGGCGGAAAAATATGTGGCCCTCAATCGCAAGGTCATCCATCTCTCCGGACGCTCCACCCGGCGCAAGCTCTTGAGCTATCTCTCCGAACAGCTTCGCATTTCCGGCGGGAAGCCGTTTGTGCTCCCCTTCAACCAGCAGGAGCTTGCCGATTATCTGTTCATCGATCGCAGCGGGCTTTCTACGGAATGGAACCGCATGAAAAAAGACGGGATTTTAGAGCTGCAAAACGACCTCATCACGCTGCACATTCCCCCCTGTGCCGGGCGGGACTGTGACGAAGCGCAAGAACATTTGTGAGCTCTCTGTGTCAAGCATCTTGTAAAACCGCCCGAGCATGTAGCAAATCACTTGTGAAATAGCTGAAAAAAGCTTGCCATCTGCAATTTGCAGATGGCAAGCTTTTTTACTTTACATATACTGGTAGCTCTTCTGTATAACAGCTGTCCCTGCGTAAACGCCGACAGGTTTAACGCGTAATCCGGATCTCTGTCTTTCGCAGCAGCGCCTCGTGCGTGACTGCCATCAAGACCAGCAAAACCAGCAGATATGCCGGATACAGCGCCACGTGGACATGCTGTGCCAAGAGTCCAAAAACGGGAGGCATCAGGCAGGTCCCCACATATGCGCTTGCCATTTGCACGCCGATCATTGCCTGCGACCGCTCTGCGCCAAAGCGATGAGGCGTCGCGTGGATGATGCACGGAAAGATTGGGGCGCATCCCAGCCCCACCAGAATCAATCCCACCAACGACACACCCTGTCCCAAGGGAAGTGCCATGGCTGCGATCCCGCCAACGGCTAGTGCCTGTCCCAATCGCACCATCTGGGCATCATTGAGCTTGAGCGTCAAAAATCCGCTGAGGCCCCGTCCTGCCGTCATGCCCAGATAAAAAAGGCTGGTACAGCCTGCGGCGCTATCGGCGGAAATGCCGTAATACAGCGTAAAATAACTACTGGCCCAAAGGCCTGCGGTCTGCTCCAATCCACAGTAGCATAAAAATGTCAGCATGACCTCCTTTGCTCCCGGGATTTTCACGATCTCAGTCAGCTTCAGCACTGGGCTGCCCTGCATTTTCCGGTGCTCTGTGGGTCCTTTTTTCCAGAGGGGAAAGCTGACTGCCAAGACTACTGCTACGGCGAGCTGCATGGCGGCAATCACCCGATACCCCTCGGTCCATCTGCCTCCGCCTGTCAGGGTCGCCCCCATGATAAGCGGCCCCACAAATGCCCCAACGCCCCACATGCAATGCAGCCAGCTCATATGGCAACTCTTATAGTGGAGCGCAACATAGTTATTGAGTGCGGCATCCACGCTGCCTGCTCCCAATCCATAAGGCAACGACCAGACGCAAAGCTGCCAAAAGGATGTGCTGAGCGAAAAGCCCAGCAGCGCCAAAGCTGTCATGGAAACGCTGCAAACCGTCACCCGCAATGTGCCAAAGCGCTTGGTTGCTCTGTCGCTCAAGAGGCTGGAGATCACGGTTCCGGCTGCAATGATCATGGAGAGGACGCCCGCATAGGACACCGGCGCACTCATATCGGCATACATACTGGGCCACGCCGCCCCCAGCAGAGAATCCGGCAGGCCCAGACTGACAAATGATAAATAAATGACCGCTAATAGCAAATGAATCAAAAAACACGTCCTCCTGTGTTCACTTTCTCATTCCGGCGCAAAATTTCAGCTTGTGGTACAGCCGTTCTCACGCCCACGAAGCTCCGCCGTTTTTTTATTTCGGCACGCTTTGACATCATACATCGCCTGATCCGCTGCGGAGATGATGCGATCCACGGTCGGTCCGTCCCGATACCTGTATACAGAATATCCCGTACTGAGCGAAAGCGCATACGGCCGCTCTGCGCGGCGGCGGTGGCGGGCTACGGATTGCTCAATTTCGGCAATCAGCTCCTCCACCTCTTTCTTTCGGCGGGCATGACCTAAAACGATAAATTCATCCCCGCCAAATCTTCCGACAAAGTCCTTACTCCGGCAGCTCTCCCTTAAAATTTCCGCAACCTCCTTCAACGCCTGATCGCCTATCAAATGTCCGAACTGGTCGTTGATACCCTTGAAATGGTCCACATCCACCATGATGACAAAGAGCAGATCCTCTGTGTTTTTGAGACGACTGATCTCCCATGCGAGCTGCTTATTGGTCTGTCCCCGATTAAAAAGCCCCGTGAGGTGATCACAGGAAAGCTGATCGTTTTGCAAACTGATAAACAGCAGCAGTAGCGAGACCGCAGAACAAATCCAAACCACGGGAAGACCGTAAAACTTCAACTGAACGAAGTTTCCAAGAATCGTTGGAATCGGGAAAAACAGCAGCGTGTAGTAAGTGGACCGCTCCCGTATCCGTCCCGGATACAGCCATTCCAAAAACGCCAAAATGGCGCTGAAGAGCCAATAGAGGCAGGAAAGCGCCATCACGACCCACAAAAGGGTCCCCCGCTGATAACGATTTTGCTCCGTCAGCCAATAGACCCAGCCTGTCCATGGGCTGGCAATCGTCAAAAGTCCGGCCAGTGCAAGGGGCAAAAGCGCCGCATTTTTCTGCCGGAGCGTGGGCTTAAACGTGGGATAGAGCGCTCTGACACAATAGCTCAGCCAAAAGTATCCAAAGAGCGGATGCATAAAAAAATACAGCACACACGAAGCATGGCTCAACGCCATCAGCACTGGTGCGGTGTGCCAGCGCAGCAGGTAAACGGCGGTGTCTGCCAGAAGAATCATCGCGTTGCACACCAGCAGTCCCTTGAAGACCTTTTGACTTTCCTCTTTGGAACTGCGGTATATTCCCACCATAGAACCCAGCATCGCCAAAAGCAGGACCACACCGATGAGATTGATCTCAATATATTGTTGTTTTGCAAAATCCATTTGGTTTCCTCGCAAGATATTCAACAGTCCGGTAGTAAATTCTATCTTAAATAGAATACCGTAAAAGCCAGCGAGATACAAGATAAAATCGATGATTCGTCTTTCAAATCCCATGGATTCCGGGCAACGTCTTTTGGCGCGAGCCCTCTTTTTCTCAAAAAAGCGCATGGACGTCAACGTGTCCATGCGCTTTTTTATGAGGTGCGCTTATCGGCAGCGCCGGAGCACCTCTACCGTCAAATCCCAAATCCGTCCGACAGAAGCGA
>CAZKMN010000179.1:2628-3351 GCA_964553905.1 uncultured Oscillibacter sp. | reverse complement strand
TCCTGGCACTTAAAGCAGCTTTTAAATCTGACGGACGACAAGAGCCGTCGGGTAACATTTAACGAAATTACAAAAAACGTGGTGCAGGAGAGCATCCGTCAGCCGCGGGACATCGATCAGGATCTGGTGGATGCTCAGCAGGCCCGTCGCATTCTGGACCGCATCGTGGGCTATGAGCTCAGCCCCCTGCTGTGGAAAAAGATCCGCCGGGGCCTTTCTGCCGGACGGGTCCAGTCGGTGGCAACCCGCATGGTGGACGACCGGGATCGGGAGATCGAGGCGTTCCAGCCCGAGGAATATTGGACGTTGGACGCCAACGTGCTTGGGAGCAGCCTCAAAAAAATCCCCTTTGCCGCCCGTTATCACGGGAAAAACGGGAAAAAAGTGGAGCTGAAATCCGCGGAGGAAGTGGCGGAGGTGGTGCAGGAGACGGAAAACGCCGCGTTCCGCGTGAAATCCGTGAAACGCAGCGACAAGCAGCGCAGCCCCTCCCCTCCGTTTACCACCTCTACCATGCAGCAGGAGGCGTCCCGCAAGCTCTCCATGACGCCCCGGCGCACCATGGCCATTGCCCAGCAGCTCTATGAGGGTGTGGACATTGAGGGCGAGGGCACCGTGGGCCTTATTACGTATATGCGTACGGACTCGCTGCGGATTTCGGACGAAGCCGTGGCCGCTGCCAAGGAATTCATTATGGGCCGCTATGGAAAGGATTATTATCCT
>CAZKMN010000179.1:0-2618 GCA_964553905.1 uncultured Oscillibacter sp. | reverse complement strand
GCCAACCACTATAAGGCAAAGGCCAACGCGCAGGACGCCCATGAGGCCATCCGTCCCAGCAATGTGAATTGGACGCCGGAGCAGCTCAAGCGGGATTTGACCGGCGAGCAGTATCGGTTGTACCGTCTGGTTTGGAGCCGGTTTGTGGCCTGCCAGATGTCCAACGCGATCTACGACAGTGTGGCTGTGGAAATTGAGGCCGATCAGCACAGCTTCCGCGCCAGCTCCTCCAGCTTGAAATTTTCCGGATATACCGCCGTGTATGAAGAGGGGCGGGACGAGGAAAAGGAGGAGAAGGAGTCTCCGCTGCCTGCCTTGCAGGAGGGGGAGAGCCTGACGCTGCGCGATTTTTCCCGGGATCAGCACTTCACGCAGCCGCCTGCCCATTATACCGACGCCACGCTCATCCGCGCCATGGAGGAGCAGGGAATCGGACGGCCCTCTACTTATGCGCCTACGGTATCCACGATTTTGGACCGGGAGTATGTGATGAAGGAGGGCAAGTACCTGCACATCACGAATCTCGGCCGTGTCGTGACAGAGCTCATGAAAGAGCGCTTTACCGACGTGGCGGATTTGCAGTTTACCGCGCATATGGAGCAGAAGCTGGACTCTGTGGAAGAGGGAGCGACCCCTTGGAAAGCAGTCCTGCGGGATTTCTACGGCGATTTTGCCCAGAATCTCAAGAAAGCCGAAACGGATCTGGAGGGAATCCGCATCAAGGTGCCCGATGAGGTCTCCGAGGAGCTGTGCCCGGAATGCGGGCGCAATCTGGTGGTGAAATCCGGGCGGTTCGGCCGGTTTTTGGCCTGCCCGGGCTATCCGGATTGTACGTTTACCATGCCGCTGGTGGTGGAGATGCCCGGCCGCTGCCCCCAGTGCGGCGCACGGATCATGAAGCGCACCGGCGTGAGCAAAAAGAGCGGCAAGCAGTATACCTACTACTGCTGCGAGCATCACAATGATAAAAACGAAGAGACGAAGTGCGACTTCATGACGTGGGATGTGCCGGTCAAGGACGATTGCCCGGTTTGCGGACAGACCATGTTTAAAAAATCCGGAAAGGGCTTCAAGCGGCCGTTCTGCGTGAATCCGGCGTGCAGCAACTTCCTGCCGGAAGAGAAGCGGGGCTATCCCAAAAAGAAGTCCGCCGACGAGGCAACTACGGATTCAGCCGCCGGTGAGCAGTCTGCCGATGAGGCAACGACAGCCAAAAAGACGACCGCCGCCAAGAAGACGACTACGGCTAAGAAAACGACTACGGCTAAGAAAACGACTGCGGCTAAGACGACGACTGCGGCTAAGAAGACGACTGCGGCTAAGAAGACGACTACGGCTAAGACGACTACGGCTAAGACGACTGCGGCTAAGAAGACGACTACGGCTAAGAAGACAACCGCCGCCAAGAAAACGACTACGGCTAAGAAAACGACTGCCGCCAAGAAGACCACCGCAGCTAAGAAAACGGCGGAAAAGGCGGACGCGGAATGAGATCGTACAGGCCGGATGACCTTCGGCCCAATCCAAGGAAAAAGGGATACGCAAGATGAATGTTACAGTGATCGGCGCCGGATTGGCAGGCAGCGAATGCGCCTGGCAACTGGCGCAGCGGGGCGTGGATGTGACGCTCCGGGAGATGAAGCCGGAAAAGAAGACCCCCGCCCATCTGACGGCGGATTTTGCGGAGCTTTGCTGCTCCAACTCGCTGCGAAGCGACCAACTGGAAAATGCCGTGGGCCTCTTGAAAGAGGAAATGCGGCGGCTTTCGTCTTTGATCCTTGCCTGCGCGGACGCTACCCGGGTGGAAGCCGGCGGCGCGCTGGCGGTGGATCGGGAGGGCTTTGCCCGTCTGGTGACGGAGAAGATTCGCAGCCATCCCCGCATCACCGTGGTCCCGGGAGAAGTCACCGAGTTGCCCGAGGGCGAGGTGGTGGTGGCCTCCGGCCCGCTGACCTCCGACGCGCTGGCGCAGCGCTTGCAGGATCTGCTGGGGGAGGACACCGCACTCCACTTTTTTGACGCGGCGGCCCCGCTGGTCTCCGCGGAGAGCGTGGATATGGACAAGGCATGGTTTGGCTCCCGCTATGATCGGGGGACAGATGATTATGTAAACTGCCCCATGAACCGGGAGGAATACGATGCATTTTGGGAGGCGTTGACCACCGCACAGGCAGCGGAGGTTCACGGCTTCGAGGACAGCATGGTATTTGAGGGCTGTATGCCGGTGGAGGTCATGGCCCGCCGAGGGCACGACACCCTGCTCTATGGCCCGCTCAAGGCGCGGGGACTGGATGATCCCCGCACGGGCAGATGGCCCTATGCGGTGGTGCAGCTCCGCCGGGACAACAGCGACGGAACGGTTTATAATCTGGTGGGCTTTCAGACCCATTTGCGTTTTCCGGAGCAAAAGCGGGTGTTTTCTATGATTCCCGCTTTGCATGATGCGGAATTTTTGCGCTATGGCGTCATGCACCGCAATACCTTTTTGAACTCTCCGCAGCTTTTAGACCGGTATTATCGGCTGAAAAAGGAGCCGCGCATCGCTTTTGCCGGGCAGATGACCGGCGTGGAGGGGTATGTGGAATCCGCCGCCTCCGGCTTCTTGGTGGGCGTGGAGA
>CAZKMN010000178.1:0-3383 GCA_964553905.1 uncultured Oscillibacter sp. | reverse complement strand
GTGGCCGGTCAAGATCGGATTGGCAAGATTATACCATACCCCCCTGCCTTGGGCAATTCTTTTCGTCAAATTTCATCAAAATTTAAAACTTGTTTCATTCGTGTCGTCGGCTTTTGCTCTCCCCCGGCGTTTTTCATGAACCGCCACCGTCAACGCGCCGGAAAGGATGGCAAGATCGGCCAAATTCCAGACAACGCGCCCCAACGGGCCGGGTGCTTTCGGGACTTGCAGATAATCATATACCCGTCCCTCCGTCGCCCGCTCCCAAAGATTGCTGATTCCGCCGCCCAGCAGCAGTCCCGCTCCCACCGGGCTGCGCCGATGCAGGCAGGCCGCCGCTGCCAGTCCCGCAGCCGAAGCGCCCAAAAGCGCGCCGGCGCGGAGGGGAAGCAGTCCAAAGGCCGGCCCTTCGTTCCAAAGCGGCGCAAAGCGCACAGCGCCCCGGAATTTTTTGCATTCCGCCTGCTCTCTTGCGAGCAGGCAGCGCTTGGTTCCCGCGCATATGCCCCATACCGCGAGAGCCGTCAAGCCCGTTGCCGACATGGTCATTCCTCCGTTTTTTTCTCGTTTTCTTGTGCTTTTTCCAGCGCTGCACGCAAACCGCGCCCCCCGCCGGGCCGATTGTTCCGCTCCAAAGCCGCCGTGATCTGCGCCTGCGCCGCCTGCACCTCCTCATGAAATGCACTGGCCGACACCCGCAGCGCCCCATGGCCCAAAATGATGAGCTGCTCCGGTCCGTCTGAGGTAGCCACCCGTACCCGATGCTCGCGTCCAATCTCATAGGTTGCCTTTTCAATATAGGCGTCCGCAGTCTCCGCCTCCTTGGTGTAGACCACGTGGATGTTGTGATACCGCTCCACGCAGCCCCGTCCTCCGGGGACCTTATAAGCGTCAAACACCACAATGACCCGGCAATTCCGCACGCCTTGATAGTTGCTCAAAAGGTCGCACAGTCTCCGTCTGGCTGCCTCCAGATGATCCCGCCCCAGCGCTGCCAGCTCGTCCCACGCAAAAATCAGGTTATAGCCGTCCACCAGCAAATATTCCGGGCCGAGCTTCTGCTCGCGGATTGTGCGTTTTTCTTCCGTCTGCATGGGGCGCGCCTGCCGCGGGGATTGAAACGCACGCCGCCGCACCGGGCCGTAAGTCCGCTCAAAAATCGCCTGAAGCTCCCGCTCCTGCTGCATGGTACCCGCATAGGATTCTGTGCGGCGCACAACAGGCTCCGCCGCTTCCCGCTCCACAGCTTTTCGCCGCATGGGCACATGGGCGCAGTCCGGAACCTGATCCCAAGGGACGAGATAGCCCGCGCCATGGGCGCAGAACACAGAATCCGCCGGATTTTCCACATCCCGGGCCGGGTCATAGCCCAGCGCCTCCACCACGGCCCTTTGGTCGCCGCAGGGCTCATAGCCCCGCAGAGTACAGGTGAGCCGCCCCTGTCCCCGGGTATAGGCCGTGACCTCTCGGGCATAGGAGCGCAGCGCCGAAACCGGCGCCGCCCCCAGCAAAACCGCCTGATCGCCCAGCAGCTCCGGCGGAGAAAAGCGTCCCTCCATGCGTTGGAGATCGCTCATGGCCCGTCCGACGGCAGCGGCGGGCAGCTCCAGCCGGACATCGTACCACGGCTCCAGCAGCAGGCTCTCCGCCTCCATCAATCCCTGACGCACGGCGCGATAGGTGGCCTGTCGAAAATCGCCGCCCTCCGTGTGCTTTTCATGGGCCCGTCCGGCGATGAGCGTCAATTTCATATCCGTAATGGGAGAGCCGGTCAAAACGCCCAGATGGGTCCGTTCCTCCAGATGGGTCAAAATCAGCCGCTGCCACGCGCTATCCAGCACATCGCCGGGGCAGTCCGCGGCAACTTGCAAACCACTGCCGCGCTCCAGCGGCTCCAGCAGCAAATGGACCTCCGCATAGTGGCGCAGCGGCTCAAAATGCCCCACGCCCTCCACCGGCGCAGCAATCGTCTCCCGATAGACAATGTTGCCCTCATTGAACGTCACGCACAGTCCAAAACGCTCTTGCAACACGCGCTGCAAAATTTCAAGCTGCACCTCGCCCATCAAGCGCACGCGAATCTCCCGGAGCTGTTCATTCCAATCCACATGGAGCTGCGGGTCCTCTTCCTCCACCTGACGAAGCTGCGCCAGCGCCACCACTGGGTCTGTTCCGGATGAACACAACACCCGATACGTCAAAACCGGGGTGAGTTGTGTGTCGTTCCAGCCCGGATCGATCCCGAAGCCCTGTCCGGGCCATGTCTGGGAAAGGCCCGTCACCGCGCAGACGCTGCCGGCGATGGCGGACTCCACCGCGCGAAATTTTGCGCCGGAATACACACGGATCTGGTCCGCCTTTTCCTCCCGGCGGCTCTCGATCGCCGCGCCTGCGGGCGTGTATGCCAGAGAGTCCTTGACGTGCAGCGCACCGCCCGTGATCTTGAGATAGGTCAGCCGTCCCCCCTGCGCGTCTCGGGAAATTTTAAAGACCCGCGCGCCAAAATCCGCCGGATAATGGGGCAGGGGTGCAAAGCGGGCAAGGCCCGACAAAAGCGCGTCCACGCCCTCCAGCTTCAAAGCGGAGCCAAACCAGCAGGGAAACAGCTCCCGTCTTTGGAGCATCCGCGTGAGATCCCCGTCCGAAAGTGCTCCGGTTTCCAAAAAGCGTTCCAGCGCGGCTTCCTCGCAGACAGCGGCCTCCTCCCAGAGCTCCGTGTCCGGCACGGAAAAATCCACGATGCCGGAATGGAGCGTCTTTTTGAGCGTGGCAAGCACACTGGCGCGATCCGTTCCGGCCAGATCCATTTTATTGACAAACAGCACCGTTGGAATGCCATAGCGCTCCAGCAAACGCCACAGCGTCCGGGTATGGCCCTGCACGCCGTCCGTTCCGCTGACGACCAAAATCGCGCAGTCCAGCACCCGGAGCGTCCGCTCCATCTCGGCGGAAAAGTCCACATGTCCCGGCGTATCCAGCAGCGTGATGGAAAGCTCTCCCACCTCCAGCTCCGCCTGCTTGGAGAAAATGGTGATGCCCCGCTCCCGCTCCATGGCGTCCGTGTCCAAAAAGGCGTCTTTGTGGTCCACCCGCCCCAGCTTCCGCAGCGCGCCGCCGCGATAGAGCAGCGCCTCGGACAGCGTAGTCTTACCGGCGTCCACGTGGGCCAAAATCCCTGCGACCAGTTTTTTCATCTGTTGCTCCAACTCTTTTTGATCTCACCTGATTTTTTCGATCATAGCATTTTTTTGCTTTCCGCGCAAGAGACTGTCCCTGTCCCTACGCAGCCTCTTTCCATGCAAAAAGGACGTCTGCCGAATCGACAGTAAACCTGTAAAATGAAAGTAGA
This sequence comes from uncultured Oscillibacter sp., assembly GCA_964553905.1. Lineage (GTDB taxonomy): Bacteria > Bacillota > Clostridia > Oscillospirales > Oscillospiraceae > Oscillibacter. The sequence goes on along the minus strand of CAZKMN010000178.1, from coordinate 34 downwards.
CACCCCAAAAGGTGTCTACTTTCATTTTTTAGTA
>CAZKMN010000177.1:3179-3424 GCA_964553905.1 uncultured Oscillibacter sp. | reverse complement strand
TTCCCCGGCGCAGATCATCGTCATCCATACAGGGGAGATCGTCGTGAATGAGCGAGTAGGTGTGGACCAGCTCCAACGCGCAGGCCACAGGAAGCGCCTGCTGCCACTGTAATCCGGACAGCCGGGCAAACTCCAGCGTCAGCACCGGGCGAATGCGCTTGCCGCCGGCAAGGAGGCTATATCGCATGGAATCATACAGATCTTTCCAATGGGGCTGTGCATGAAAAAGGCCTTGCAAATAGTCC
>CAZKMN010000177.1:0-3149 GCA_964553905.1 uncultured Oscillibacter sp. | reverse complement strand
GATAGGTTTCATATCGAGCAGAAAATTCCTGTTTTTCCATGAATCAGCCCTCCCCCTCGTCGCCAAAGGGAAGCTCCACCGGAGCGCCGTCCGCGCCCTTCATCAGCTTAACCACCTGTTGTTCCGCCTGATCCAGCTCCTTGGAACAAGCGGCAATCAGCCCTGTTCCCTCTTCAAACAGCGCCAGAGAGTCCGCCAGCGGCGCATCACCCTTTTCCAACTGCGCCACAATCTCTTCCAATCGGGCGAGCTGTGCTTCAAAAGTCATCTTCTTCGCGCTCATAGCGTTTCCTCCTTTGTTGCAAATGCACGCTCCACCACGCAGGCCAATTCGCCATCGCCCAGTGTCACATGCACGTGTCCTCCGGGAGACGTCTCCCGATAGGTCTTCAAAATCTTCCCCGCGTCATCTTGCACCATAGCGTATCCGCGCCCCAGAACTTTCAGGGGGCTCATAGCGTCCAAAGAAGCAGCCAATGCGGAAAAGCGCTGCTGTTTCCGTGCAATCTGCGCCCCGGACAGATCGCAAAGGCGCTGCTGTACATGAAAAAGCGCCATACGTTTATCCTGAATATAGAAAAGATGATCCGTCATGACCCTTTTGCCCGATATGTCGTCCAGTCGTTTTTGCAGTGCTTCCAAACGCGCTGTCTCGCTTTGCGCCATGCGCTCTCTGGCGCTTCCCAACCACCGCAGCAGCTCCGTCTGATCGGGAACGGCGATCTCGGCCGCATTGGACGGCGTAGACGCCCGTGCATCGGCCACGAAGTCGGAAATGGTCACATCAGGCTCATGTCCAACCGCCGAAATCACAGGCAGCTCGGATTCATAGATCGCCCGGGCGACCCTCTCGTCATTAAACGCCCAAAGGTCCTCCATCGATCCGCCGCCCCGACCTGTAATCAGCACATCACCAATTTTCCAGCGGTTGGCATAGCGGATTGCGCCGGCGATCTCCAAAGGTGCCTCGGCTCCCTGCACGCGAACAGGCAGCAGGATGACCTTGGCAATAGGATAGCGTCTGCGGAGAATGCGAATCATATCGTGGACCGCAGCTCCCGCAGAAGAAGTCACAATGGAAATCGTTTGCGGATAGGGCGGCAGCGGTTTTTTATGGGCCGCATCAAAAAGGCCCTCCGCATGGAGCTTGGCCTTTAATTGTTCAAAGGCTATCGCCAAATCCCCAGCGCCCTCCGGCGTCAGTGTGTTGCAGTAGAGCTGATACGCGCCGTCCCGGGGAAACACGGTAATGCGGCCGGAAACTAAAACCTTCATGCCGTTTTCCGGGCGAAAACGGAGCTTTCCCGCAGCGCTTTTAAACATCACGCACCGCAGCGCTCCCTCTGGATCTTTCAACGTGAAATAGTGGTGCCCCGAGGGATATATTTTATAGTTGGACAGCTCGCCCCGCACACAGACGCTCTGGAGCATAGGCTCTTGATCCAGCAGAAGCTTGACCAATTGATTCACTTCGGTGACGCCGAAAATATGCTGTTCCATGACCGCTCCCTTCTGTGACTGTCGGATTGTAAAAATCAGAGCGGAACGCGGTCATCCGCCGCGTCCCGCTCTGCCGCAAATTTATTCCGAGATTTCCTGACGCACAAAGCTGCCCAAAATACCGTTGATAAACTTCACCGTCTCAGGCGTTTCATACTTCTTGGCAATTTCCACCGCCTCGTTAATAGAAGCTCCGTTTGGAATATCGGGCATATACAAAATCTCGTACATTGCCACTCGCATGATGGCCGACGCCACCAGAGGAATTCTGGAAAAGCTCCATCCCTTGGCGTATTTGGAGATATATCCATCCAGTTCGGCGGCATGTTCCTCCACGCCCTTGACCAATCGGCAGATATACTCTTTTTGTTTGGCGTCCGGAGCCTGTTCATACACGGCATCCTCAGACGCCAGCGCAGCAAAAGCCTCCGCCGTTAAACGCTCTGACAGCAATTCATCGATGGGCCGGTCCGTAAAGCTCAGCTCGTAGGAAAGATGAATGGCAATTTCTCGTGCGGTGTTCCGTACCATAAAGCAACTTCGTCCTTTTCTCTCGTTTATGCCAGCGTCACGCCGCCCACATGGATATTCACTCCGCCGACTGTACAGCCGGTCATGGCCTCCACCGCGGATGCAACCGCCTTTTGTGCATTTTCGGCCACCTCGGGAATTGGATGACCAAACTGCACCGTCACATAGAGGTCCAGCAGCAGTGCTGTCCCGGTCATATCAATTTTCACGCCCTTGGCGCCCTTCTGGGCATTTTTTCTGTTATTCACCAAATCTGTCACGCTGCCGCCCAGATTGGTCATCATGCCGGAAATGCCCTCAACGTCACGCACAGCGCCCACAGCAATGGCCGCGATGACCTCTTCCGATATATTGATGCTCCCGTTTTCCTCAGGCAGCGTCATGTATTCCTTGCTTTCGCCCATTGTATCGATTCTCCTTATCCGTTATCCTTGGTAAAAGCGATATTTCTAGGTAATGATTGTACCATGTTACGCCAAAAATTACAACAGCTAATTTGCAGCCATGATCTTGATACTTCTGGCGGGCAATCCTGTCTCCGTCATGGTAATGTCCGTGATCTTTGCAACGTCTTCCCGCGTAAGCTCCCCGCTTTGTGTGGCCACCACCACGCTGACGCTGTCCTCGCCCATAAACGCCACGCAGTCGGCATAGCCCTTTGCTGTAACAAGATTTTCGATCTGCGCTTCGGAAAGCGTATAGGAGGCCAGCACCTGAATTCCCTCGGAGGCTTCATTGGCCACGGCCTGATCCGCCTGCTCCTGCTGCGCCGCTTCCTGTAAGAGAGAGATGGCGTTATCTCTCGCCTGCTGACGCGTCAGGCGCGCGGAAGCAAAATAGTCCGACCCCGTATAGACCGCGCCCTCGTCCACGGTCGTTTCACCCTCGGCAGTTTCACCGTCCTCCTGTCCGGAGACCAGCGCCGCTTCTCCTAAAATCTTTGTTCCCGCTTCCTCCGCAGGCTTTTCGACCTGATTGCCGGTATATTTCCAGTTTAACGCCACCGCCGCACAAACCAGCACCAGCACCGTAACCACCACGGTATTTCGCTTCCATCTGCTATTCATAGGTTTTTTCCTCCTCCATACGATCACTGCCATTTTGCCACTGAAATGCGG
>CAZKMN010000176.1:0-3526 GCA_964553905.1 uncultured Oscillibacter sp. | reverse complement strand
CGATGGCGCAGCCCACCTCTGCCTGCGTGAGCGCAGGGGCGTCGTTGATGCCGTCGCCTACCATCATCACGGTGCGGCCCTGCGCCTGCAAGCGCTGGATCACGCCGGCCTTTTCTTCCGGCAAAACCTCCGCAATGACTTCGTCCACGCCCACCAGATTCCCGATGTGCTCTGCTGCGGCCCGATTGTCGCCGGTGAGCAGCACGGTGCGAATCCCGGCAAGGCGCATGGCTCGGATGGCCTCTGCGCTGCTGGGCTTTACCGGGTCTGTCACGGAGATCAGCCCCAGCAGTTTGCCGTTTCGGGCAAAGAACATGGGCGTTTGCCCCTGAGAAGCCAGCGCCTCGCTTTCGGTCAGCAGGGGAGCGAGATCGATTTTTGCCTCCTCCAGCAGCCGACGGTTGCCCGCCAGCACGGTTTCGCCGCCAATGCTTGCGCGGACGCCGCGTCCGGAGAGGTTTTCAAAGGTGTCCGGCTGGGAAATATCTGTAAAGCCTTTTTCCGTTACATACGCTGATATTGCTTTTGCCAAAGGATGACCGGATACAGATTCCACGGCGGCGGCCGTGGATAAGAGCAAGGCTTCCTTGCCGCAGGCAAAAACCCGTTCCACAGCGGGAGAACCCTCGGTCACTGTGCCGGTCTTGTCCAAAACCACAGTGTTGACGCTGTGGGTGATCTCCAAAATTTCGCCGGAGCGGATCAAAATGCCGTGTTTGGCGCCAAGTCCGGTTCCAACCATGATAGCAGTCGGGGTGGCTAGGCCCAGCGCGCAGGGGCAGGCAATCACCAATACGGAGGTAAAGACCCGCAGCACAAAGGCGAACGGCTGCCCGGCAACGGCCCATGCCACGGCGGACGCCACCGCAATCACCATGACCACAGGGACAAATACACCGGCGACTTTGTCGGCGATTTTGGAGATCGGGGCTTTTTTCCCCTGTGCGTCCTCCACAAAGCGGATGATGCGCTTGAGCGTGGTTTCCTCACCCACCCGGCTGACGGTCACGTACAAAGCGCCGTTTTCGTTGATGCTGCCGCCAATGACCTCGCAGCCCGGCCCCTTTTCCACGGGCAGACTTTCGCCGGTCAGCATGGCTTCGTTGACGCTGCTCTCGCCCCGGTCCACGATGCCGTCTGCCGGAATGCGAGCGCCGGGCTTGACCAAAATCTGATCGCCGACTTGCAAGCTGGCGGTGGGGACTTCCTGCCCAGTCTGCGCTAAAATGGCGGTGTCCGGGGAGAGCTGCATCAGTGCGGTGATGGCGCCCTTGGTTTTTTGCATGTTCCGGCTCTCCAGAAATTTCCCCAGAGAAACCAGCGTCAAAACCACAGCGGCCGATTCATAGTAGAGGTTGTGGACATAACTGTGAGGATCGTCCGAGATCAAAAACGTCATGGCCACGCTGTACAAAAAGGAGCAGGCCGACCCGATCGCCACCAGAGAATCCATGTTGGGACTGTGATGCCACAGGGCTTTGAACCCGCTGAGGAAAAAAATTCGTCCGCAGTAGAGAACCGGAATGGTCAAAAGAAGCTGTAAGATCGCAAAATTTACCGGATGGGTGTGCATGGAAAATAAATCCGGCAGAGGAAGTCCCGGCAAACCGAAAGGCAGCATCTGGCCCATAGAAACATAGAGCAAAACAAGGGAAAATCCTGCGGCGACAAGAAGCTCCCACTTTTTTCGCTTCAGCTCCCGGTCGGCGTCATCTGCCGGATGTTCTGCCGCGGAAGTCTTTGGCGCGTGAAGAGCCGCGCCAAATCCCGCTTTTTCTACCTTGGACACGATTTGCTGGGGCTGGGTTTGCTGTTCGTCATATTGAATCGTCAAAATTCCGGTGGTCAAATTCACATCGCTGCGCTCTACGCCCGGCAGCTTGCGGGTCACCCGTTCCACGGATGCGCTGCACGCCGCACAGTGCATGCCCGAAATATCATATTTTTCTTCTCGCATGGTGTCACCATTCCTTGTATACCCCCTAGGGGTATGCTTTTTTAGTTGCATTGTATACCCCGTGGGGGTATCTGTCAAGAGCATTTTTTGAAGATTCTTTTTTAGAATGTCCATCTGGGGCGGAAAGTTTTCAAAAGACCTTGACATCTGGGCGAACTATGGTATGATGACAATGGAAACTAACAAATAGTTTGCATAACTAAAAATTTTTTGGTGGTGTGTTGATATGAAAGAAAAAATCAAGTGGACGGTAAATCATCTGCCCAAGAGCGAGGACAAGGAGCTTTCCGTAATGTCGCTGAAGAATGTGGAGAACGCGCGGGCGTTCCACCGCAGTTTTCCGCAGTATTCCATTACGCCGCTGGCCCGTTTAAACGGGATGGCGGAGTATCTGGGACTGGGCGGCCTCTATGTAAAGGACGAGTCCTATCGCTTCGGCCTGAATGCGTTTAAGGTGCTGGGCGGTTCCTTTGCCATGGCGCGTTACATTGCCCAGCAGATGGGCAAGGACGTCTCCGAGATGACCTATGACTATCTCACCAGCGAGGAGTTCCGCAAGGAGTTTGGTCAGGCCACCTTCTTTACCGCAACCGACGGAAACCATGGCCGCGGTGTTGCATGGGCCGCCAATCGGCTGGGCCAGAAGGCCGTTGTCCATATGCCCAAGGGCAGCACGAAGGCCCGGTATGACAACATTGCCAAGGAAGGCGCCAAGGTCACCATCGAGGAAGTGAACTATGACGACTGCGTTCGCATGGCTGCGGCTGAGGCTGCTGAGACTGAGCACGGCGTTGTGGTGCAGGATACGGCATGGGAAGGCTACGAAGAAATCCCCGCATGGATCATGCAGGGCTACGGCACCATGGCCGGTGAGGCGGGCGAACAGCTTCGCCAGATCGGCATGAATCGTCCCACCCACGTCTTTGTGCAGGCGGGCGTTGGCTCTTTGGCCGGCGCTGTTGTGGGCTATTTTAAGAATCTCTTCCCCAACGATCCTCCCAAGTTTGTTGTGATGGAAGCACAGGCGGCGGACTGCCTCTATCGGGGCGCTATGGCTGGTGACGGCGAGCCCCGCATTGTGTCCGGCGATTTGCAGACCATCATGGCCGGCCTTGCCTGCGGCGAGCCCAATATCATCTCCTGGGACATCCTGCGGAATCACGTCTCTGCATTTATTTCCTGCCCGGACTGGGTTAGCGCTCGGGGTATGCGGATGCTGGGCGTGCCGGTAAAGGGCGATCCCACGGTGATTTCCGGCGAATCCGGCGCAGTGGGAATGGGTCTTTTGGCGGCACTGATGGAAGGCGACGACTACAAGGACCTGCGCGACGCTATCGGTCTGGACCGGTTCAGCCAGGTGCTGATGTTCTCTACCGAGGGCAACACCGACCCCTTGAAGTTCCGCAAGGTCCTCTGGGACGGCGAATATCCCACGGTATAAGCGTTCAACTCTCCTTACATTGAATAAGAACAGGCGACATCGTTTTAAAACGATGTCGCCTGTTTTTGATGCAATTTTTCAAGCGTTTTCATGGCTGCAAATGTTCAGACTGTCTGGAGAGAATCAGA
>CAZKMN010000175.1:0-3549 GCA_964553905.1 uncultured Oscillibacter sp. | reverse complement strand
CGCTGGAGCAGATCCGCACCGACATGATCGATCAGGTTATCAAGGTCGTGATTCCCGCTGAGATGTTGGATGAACACACGAAATATTATGTTAACCCAACGGGGCGCTTTGTCAAGGGCGGTCCTGCGGCGGACTCCGGCCTGACCGGACGGAAAATCATTGTGGATACCTACGGCGGCAGCGCGCCTCACGGCGGCGGCTGCTTCTCCGGCAAGGACCCAACCAAGGTGGATCGCAGCGCGGCTTATGCGGCCCGCTATGTGGCAAAAAACATCGTCGCTGCCGGGCTTGCCCGCCGCTGCCAAGTGGAGCTGGCCTACGCCATCGGCGTGGCTCAACCCGTGAGCATTCTGGTGGATACCTTCGGCACCGGCACGGTGGGGGACGACAAGCTGGAAGACGCGGTTCGCAAGGTCTTTGATCTGCGGCCCACCGCCATCATCCGGGATTTGGATCTTCGCAAGCCCATCTATCGCCAGCTGGCGGCTTACGGCCACATGGGACGCACCGATTTGGGCGTCCGCTGGGAGGATACTGACCGCGTGGAGGCTTTAAAGGCTGCGGTCGCAAACTGAAAAAAGCCGTGGAACTTTTGTTCCACGGCTTTTTCTTATGCAAGATGGTCTTTTTCGTACTGGCGCAAAAAGGCGACCAGAGCAGATACACCCTCCCGGGGCATGGCGTTATAGATAGACGCCCGCAATCCGCCCACGGATTTATGGCCCTTGAGGTTATCAAAGCCAGCGGCTTTGGCGGCGGAGACAAACGCGGCGTCCTCCTCCTTAGACGGCGTGACGAACGGCACGTTCATCAAGGAGCGGTCCTCCCGGCGCACTGAGCCTTTGAAATAGCGGCTCTCGTCCAAAAAGGCATACAGCAAAGCGGCTTTTTCCTCGTTGCGCTGCGCCATGGCTTCCAGTCCGCCATGACGAAGGAGGTATTGAAACACCTTTCCACAGCAGTAAATGGCCCAGCAGTTAGGCGTATTATACAGGGAATCCGAAGCGGCGTGGGTCTGATAGCTGAGGTAGGTGGGCACAAAGCCGGGCAAATCCTCCCGGAGAAGATCCTCCCGAATGATGACCACCGACATGCCGGCGGGACCTACGTTTTTCTGCACGCCGCCCCAGATCAGACCGTAATCGCTCACCTGACACGGGCGGGAGAGGAACATGGACGACTGGTCCGACACCAGAAGCTTCCCCTTGCAGTTTGGCAGGGTGTGGTATGTGGTGCCGTTGATCGTCTCGTTTTCGCAAATATAGACGTAATCGGCGTCGGCAGGGATCTCCAGATTGGAACAGTCGGGAATATAGGTGAAATTCTGATCTGCTGAGGAGGCCACAACCGACACGTTGCCGTATTTTTTTGCCTCGGCAATGGCTTTTTTCGACCAGCTTCCCGTTTCCACATAGCATGCGGAGCCGTTTCGCATCAGGTTCATGGGGACCATGGCGAACTGCACCGTTCCGCCGCCCTGCACAAACAGGACCTTATAGTTCGCGGGAATCCCCATGAGCTCGCGCAGATCGGACTCCGCTTCATCCCGAATCTGCTGGAACACCTTGGAGCGATGGCTCATTTCCATCACGCACATGCCGCTGCCCCGATAATTCATCATCTCTGCGGCGATCTCTTCCAAAACTTCCTCCGGCATCATCGCCGGACCAGCGGAAAAATTGTATGTACGACCATATTTCAGCATCCGATTACCTCCGTAACTTCGTTTTTTCTCTCCCAGATTCCATCAGTATACGACGGCGCAAGAGAAGAATCAACGGACAATTCAAAGGATTGTGACATGCGGGAGAGGGTTCCTTCTATATAAATTTACAAAAATGGAAATGAAGTTGAAATTTTAACGAGTTTTTAATATAATAGGTGTTGTGTGTGAGCGATGGGGCCTATGCCCCCACTTTAGGAAAGAATGAGGACTCTCTCATGAGATCGGACGGAACCAGAGTCAAGGGCCTGAGCCCGATTGTTCAGGCGCTGCCCTATGTAATGCCTCGCCGGTTCGACGCCCAAAACTGGGCCAGCGACTATGTGGATGAGGATATCGTGAAAGGCTACATCCGCCAAAAGAGGCGGGAGGGACATATGGTGACCCATATGAGCGTTCTGGCGGCTGCCTACTACAAGGCGGCGCTGGAAAATCCAAAGGTCAATTATTTCATCATGAATCGCAAGGTCTATCGGCGCAATCACTTTTGCTTTAGCTTTGTGATTCTCAAAACACGGGCAGACGGAACGCCTGACGAGACGACGCTGAAGGTGTTCTTGGAGCCGGAGGATACCGTTTTTTCCATCAGCCGGAAAATCAAGGAGCACATCGAGCGAAACTCCGTGGTCGTCCACAACAACAACACCGACCGGTTCGCCAACATGGCGTTTTCCATTCCCGGCCTTGCACGGCTGGTGTTTGGAATTGCGTATCATCTGGATCTGCATGGGCTACTGCCCAGAAAAGTGATCGATTTAAGCCCGTTTCACACCAGCTTATTTATCACCAATCTGGCCTCGATCAACACCAGCTACATCTTCCACCACTGCTATGAGTTCGGCACGACCAGCGTCTTTATCTGCATGGGCAAGCCGGTGCCGGACCCGCTGGGAGAGCCGGGAAGCCGCAAAAAGCAGATGCCGCTGGGGGTTGTGATGGATGAACGGATTGCCACGGGAATCGAATACTCCCGGTTTTTTGCGGCATTCGGAAAGTATTTGAAAAAGCCGGAATGTCTGGAGACACGGCTGGACGGCAAGGAAGAGTTGGCCGGCGTGTAAAAGCGGACTCCACAGGGAACAGGGGAGAGAAAAACAGGAATGAAAAAATGGAATCGAAATTGGTGGCTGAATTGGTGTAAAATGATTTTCCTTTACATGCAAGCGCTGACTAAGTGGCTGGCGCTTGCTGCGGTCACGGGGGTCCTTTGCGGCTTTGTAGGCGCGCTGTTCCACATCGGCGTGAGCGAGGCCACCGCCCTGCGAGGCGCACATCCGTGGCTTTTATGGTGTCTGCCTCTGGCGGGCATTTTGATCGTGGCGTTTTACAAGCTTCTCCACACGGAGGGGCTGGGCACCAACGACATCATTGACGCGGTACACATCGGAAAGGGCCTTTCCATCTGGCTACTGCCGTCCATTTTTCTGGGGACTATATTGACGCATCTTTGCGGCGGTTCCGCCGGACGCGAGGGTGCCGCGCTTCAAATGGGCGGCACGATCGGCTATCACACGGGACGGCTGTTCCGGCTGGACGACCGGGATTTGCGGACCGCCACCATGGCTGGAATGGCGGCGTTTTTTTCCGCCCTGTTCGGCACGCCGCTGACGGCGACGGTTTTTGCGATTGTGGTCATCAGCATCGGCGTGATGTATCACGCGGCGCTGATTCCGTGCCTCACGGCCTCTCTGGTCGCCTATGGGGTGTCGCTTTTCATGGGGGTGGCTCCGACCCGCTTTTCCGTGCAGGCGCCGGCGCTGGAGACGGGAATGCTCCTGCGGGTGGCGCTGCTGGCGGCCTTGTGTGCACTGGTCTCCATCCTCTTT
>CAZKMN010000174.1:0-3592 GCA_964553905.1 uncultured Oscillibacter sp. | reverse complement strand
GCCGTCGACCTTAATGATATTGCCGGGCAGCACTTTTGCTTCTTTTGCGATGCGGTCTTTCAATTCCTGCATGAGTGTATCCCCCTCGAATTATTCTGTATTTTGATAGGTATTTTCACCAAATGCTCTACTTTCTATTATCGCGAATCATGGCCGATTTTGCAACTGTTTTTCCCCACAAAAACAGACCTTTCCAGCACTTTTTGTTGGACTTTTTACACAGCATGGACAAAAATGGGAAATTCGGTCGCACTGCAAACCTTGCGGTGCGACCGAATGACTTACTTCTGATCCAGCGCGTCAGCGACAGGGCGCAGCCACTCGCCCTCAAAGCGCTCGATTTCACCCGCGTCCGTCAGTGCGGCCAGCGCGGGGTCAATGGGCATTTCCGCCAACAGCGGTAGATGGTGGCGCTCCGCAGCCTCGCGGGTTTTTCCCTCTCCGAAGAGATGGATCTTTTTCCCGCAGTCGGGGCAGGCCACATAGCTCATGTTTTCCACCAGACCCACAATGGGAACTTCCATCATCTCCGCCATCTTGACGGCTTTTTCCACGACCATGGAAACCAGATCCTGCGGGGAGGCCACGATCAAGATGCCATCGAGAGGAATGGACTGAAACACGGAGAGGGACACGTCGCCCGTTCCGGGAGGCATATCCACAAACAGGTAGTCGCAGTTCCAAAGCACGTCCGTCCAAAATTGCTGGACCACGCCGGAGATCACAGGGCCGCGCCAGATGACGGGGTCTGTCTCGTTGGCCAGCAGCAGGTTTGTGGACATGATCTGGATGCCGGTGGAGGAGGTCATGGGATAGAGGCCCTGCTCGCTGCCAACGGCGCTGCCGTGGACGCCAAAGGCCTTGGGGATGGAGGGGCCTGTGATGTCGGCGTCCAAAATACCGACCTGATAGCCCCGACGGCGCATGGTGACGGCAAGCTGGCTTGTGACCATGGACTTGCCCACGCCGCCCTTACCGGAGACAATCCCGTAGACTTTCCCGATGTGCGCTTCCGCGTGGTGCTCCTTTAATAAGGACTGGGGTTCCTGCCGCTCCCCGCAGGATTCCCCGCAGGTAGAGCAGTTGTGGGTGCATTCGCTCATAGCTTTCTGGCTCCTTTTCCGCGTAAATGCGGTTATAATCATAATTCGGCACGGCCGACGATCCTATTTTATACCTTGTCTACGGATTCCGTCAACCGCTGGACGAAAACTTCACAATCCCCGGCAAAGAATTCCGCCTCCCGCGTGTGGCAGGTGAACAGGAGGATCTGCCGGCTTTTTGCCTCCTCTTTCAGCCAGCGCAGCGCCAAAGCGCAGCGCTCGTCATCGAAATTCGTCAGCGCGTCGTCCAGCACGATGGGGGCGGCCTGCTCAGCGGGCAGGACCAATTCACAGATGGCCAGTCGCACAGCGAGATAGAGCTGGTCGGCGGCTCCCGCGGAGAGCAGGGATGCGTCGCGGTAGGTCGGATCGCCCATGGGCTCGGCGGAGAGGTGGAAGCTTCGGTCCAGCACCACGCCCTGATAGCGCTGCTGGGTGAGCTGACTGAAAATTTCCGCAGCGCGGCGGCCCAATGCGGGGGAAAACCGGTTTTGCAGCGCGGTGTTGGCGGTGTCCAGCGTCTCCATCGCCAAAAGCAGGGCGTCATACTCCTGCTCCGCTGCGGCGATCTGCTCGGCAAGCAGGTCGCTTTCAGAGGCCAGCACCACCGGGTCACCCTGCGCGTGGAGCTGACCGGAGAGCCGGTCGGCGGCGCTGCGGGCCACAGCCAACGCCTGCTGCGCCTCGGAGAGCTGAGCTTCGACGCTCTCCCGACTTCTAAGGGGCGGCGTGGACGGAGCGTCCTCACAAGAGTCCGGCAAAAGCGCCTGCTGCTGAAGCTCCAGCCGAAGCCGGGATTCTCGGGCGGCGCTCTCCGCCTCGCTCAGCTCCCGCCGGTCGGCGGCGCATTGCCGCAGCAGCGCGTCGGCGGAGGCGATATCGAAAGCGGAGGGGGCGAAACGGCGCACCTCCAGCAAAATCCCCTGTTCATTGGAGGAAAGGGAGGCGTACAGCGCGTCCGCCGTGGCGGATTTGGCGTTGGCGGTCTCCTGCGCTGCATCACGCTTTCGCAGCAACTCGGAATAAGCGTCTGCCAGAGCGGTCAATTCCTCGCGTGAGGCAACATGGTATTTGCCCAGCCGGTCGCTGACGGCCTTGCGCCAGTTGCCCCTGCGGGCGGCGTCCAGCCCCAGCCCTGCCGCCAGAGAGAAAAGACCTCCGCCTGCAATCCAGACGATCAGGGGAATGCCTGCTCCTGCAAAATACCCAAGGACGCCGCCTGCGATCGCGCCCAGCAGCGCTGTCACAGGCCAAAGCGCGCGGGGACGGTGGGGCAGGGTATCCGGCGATTTGCGGGCCTCCTCCGCCGTTTGCCCGGCAAAAGCGCTTTCATTCACGGCGGCTTCCGCCCGCAGGACGGCCTTGAGCGCTTCGTCCCGCTCGGCACGGGCCTTTTCCACACTGCGCCGCACGGTTTCCAGATTGACAATGGCGCCGCGCAGTCGGCCGATGGTTTCGTTGGGAGGGGCCTGTGCCAGCTTTTTGCGGAGAGCCTCCGCAACCGCGTCTGCCCGGAGAGAGGCCTCCCGGGTCTGGGCGCAGGCGAGAGAGGCGGCGGCGGCCTCCCAGCGGTCGTGGGAAGCAAGCTCGTCCTCCAGCGCGTGAATCTGCTGCTCTAAGACTTGCGTCTGCGCCAGCGCCGCTGCGTGCTGCCTGGCCAGACCGGTCAGCTCGGATTGCTGCTGACGCAGTTCCTCCAGCCGGCTTTCCAACGCGGGAAGCTGGCCGGTTTTGTGGTGACGGCGGCGGTTGAGCTGCTTTTTCAGCGCTTCGGAAGCCTCCATATAAGAGACGTCCTCCTCGCCGGAGGTAATCAGGGCGGCGATCCGCCGCTCCAGTCCTGCGTCCTGCGTAATGGCAAGACCCGCCTGACGGATCAAGGCGCTGCGCTCGTAGACCTCCCGTCCAACGCCCAGCAGCGTCTCTCCGCAGGTCTGACCGGTCAGCTCAGCCACGGCGTCTCCCGTGCCGGCATATACGGCCTGAAAATCCCCCATGGGTGCGGTGGCGCGGCGGGTGGCGCGGGTGATCGTGATCTCCCGCCCGTCAGCCACACAGTCCAGCCGCCCGCTCATGGGAGCGCCAGACCAAGGGGCGTAACGGTTTTTATCCGCAATAAAGCCCACCCGGTCCCGCTCGCGGCTGTTGACGCCATACAGCATAGCGGCAAGAAAGGCGCACCAGGTGGATTTGCCCGATTCGTTGGGGGCCTCTATGATATTGAGACCGTCCCGCAGCTCCAGCGTCTCGTTTTGCAGACGGCCAAACACGGCGTTCATGCGATGAATCCGCAGAAGAATCCCTCCTTTTTACAATCAATTATATAAGGTATTCATTATAACACGAACCGCTCCACTTGCCCAGTCTATTTTGCCTCGGGACCAACCGGGAAAGGCAAAATAAGCTGGGCTGATGGCTATAATTCAAAAAACTGAAAAACTTGCGAAAAAGGGGTTGACAATTGGCGGATGGTTTGGTATTCTAACAAA
>CAZKMN010000173.1:1316-3633 GCA_964553905.1 uncultured Oscillibacter sp. | reverse complement strand
GCCGTGGGCAGCAGGGCCAGTGCCATCACCAGACACAGCAGGCCACTTAAAAGTCGTTTCTTCATTCTACTTTTTCCTCCTATTGCTTTTGTGCGTTTTGCAGCGCCACGCGGAGCTTGTCCTCCGTCAACGGCAGCAATCCAAAGTAGTCGGCGCGGAGCCGGTAGGACAGCAGGGAAAAATCCAGATCGGAGAACCAGAGAAATCTTCCGTTCGGATTTTGCTCCCGAATCTCCGCAGCCGTCTCCGTTGCGTGGGGGCCGGGTTCCATGAACAGCGCCGTCAAATCCGGTCTGCCGCGGATGTAGGAGAGGAACGTCCGGCGGTCGGAAAAAGCTTTGCATTGCACAGCTTGGATTTGGAGCATCGTTTCCGCTTCCTTCCGCTGCGCTGCATCCTCGCAGAGCAGAATCACGGTCATATCATTTCACCTCTTTCAGTTAGTTACATCTTTCGCTTCTATCTGAAAATATAGCAAATTTTTGTAACTCTTCAAGCCTTGCAGCGTGAACGGTCGCTTTATATCGTGAACGGTAGGTGTTTGACAAAATAAGGGCTTTTTTATAGAATAGAGACAATACATAAAACCGAGGACACTGGATATGAGAATTGCCATCGTCGAGGATTTACAATTTGATTTTGAAACGCTGAGAGATATGCTGACAAGCTGCCTGCACGAGCATAAGGTAGACTGTGAGCTGCGCTGGTTTCAGTCCGGCGAGGCTTTTCTGGCGGACTTTGCAGCAGAGCAATACGACCTGTTATTTTTGGATATGCTGCTGGGGGAGGGCATGAACGGCATGGATGCGGCCCGTGCGGTGCGCGCTACGGGCTGCCGGGCGCCCATCGTGTTCACCACCAGCGAGCGGGACTACGCCGTGGAGGGCTACGAGGTGCAGGCCACGGACTATCTCATCAAGCCTTACCAACGGGAACGCCTTGCGGCAGTGCTGGCGCGTGTGCTGACGGCGCTGCGAGCGCGGCGGTATCTTGTGGTGCAGACAGGGCGGGATACGCGCCGCGTCTGCCTTGACGAGCTTGCATGGGCGGAAACGCAGGATCATTATACGGATTTGCATTTGGAGAACGGCGAGATTCTGCGTTCCTATCAGACCTTTGAGAAGTTTGCGGCCGAGCTGCCGCCCCTGCCGCAATTTCAGTGCTGCTGCCGGGGCGTGATCGTCAATCTGGAATACGTGGATAGCTTGCAGGGCAGCGACTTTTTGCTGCGGAACGGTCAAAAGGTACCGGTAAGCCGTGCAAAGCGGGCGGAGATGCAGCGACTGTTGTCCGATTACATCCTTGCGAAAGCGCGAGAGGAGCTGGGGCTATGACCGGGGCGGAGCTGTGGGAGCTGCTTTTATACTGCTGCGTCAACCTGCTGCCGGCACTGGCTCTCACCATCATCACCTGCCGGGATTTTCTGCGGTTTTCCTTTCGGACGACCGTCGCGCTGTCCGCGGGAGTGCTGGTGTGGTACTTCGGTTGCACGGCGGCCTATGACGCGGGCGTACTCTCTTACCTGACGGTCAACATCGTTCTGAACGCCGCCTATGTGTTATTTGGCATCCTGCTCACAAAGGGAAAGCCGTGGCAGCTTCTCTTCGCGCTGGGAATTGTGCTCAACTACGGCAGCGTGTGCGCCATTACGGCCACGGGCGTTTTTCACACCATGGATATGCGGGGCGTGGAGTTCGGCTGGCAGACGTCCCTTGTGACACTGGTCATTGCCACGCTGTTCTGGTTTTTGTACGACTGGCTTCTGGTGAAGCGGCTGCGGCCCCTGTTCGCCCGGGAGGGGTCGGAGGAGCTCTGGCGGGTTTTGTGGCTGGTTCCGGCGTTGTTCTGCGTCATACACTACTTCTGTATTTGGACGCAGGGCGGGCAGTTTGCCGCCCACCCTTTGAACGTAGCGTTTTTGGTGATCCTCAATCTGGGATCTACATTTGTGTCCTATTTGGTGGCCGATATGGTGGATGAGCGGGCGGAGAGGGCGCGGTTGGAAACGGAAAATCAGCGTCTCGCCATGCAGACGGCGCAATACGAAAGTCTGAAGGGGCGCATGGAGGAAACGCGGCAGGCGCGGCATGATCTGCGCCAGCATCTGCGGCTGATCCAGTCGTATCTGGACAGCGGCAACGAAGCGGCGCTGCGGGAGTACTTGAAATCTTATGGGCAGACGCTCCCTGCCGACACCGGCATCCGGTACTGCGAGAACACGGTGGCGGATACCGTGGTGCGCTATTATGCGGAGCTTGCACAGGCGCAGGGGGTTTCCTTTACCGCACGGCTGGAATTGCCCGATGAGTTGAGCTTG
>CAZKMN010000173.1:0-1306 GCA_964553905.1 uncultured Oscillibacter sp. | reverse complement strand
CCGGAGCCTGATCTGTGTGTACTGCTGGGAAATCTGCTGGAAAACGCGTTGGATTCCTGCAAGAAGCATTTGGACGCATCGCCCTATATCCATATGGGCGGCAAGCTGATGGGAGCGCGGATGCTGACCATCCTCGTGGACAACTGCCCCGCCGACGAGCCAAAGCGGGCAAAGGAAATTCTGCTTTCTTCTAAGCGTCCCAGTGCAGGAACCGGCACAGCATCCGTCCGTGCCATTGCAGAGCGTTACGGCGGCGAAGCGCGGTTTGAGTGGAAGGAAAATATCTTTTCCGCATCGGTGGTGCTGACCCTGCCAGAAGGGAAAACGGAATAATTGATAAGCCTGGTAAATTTCCGAATTGCTTTCTCAGCACCGCTCAGTATTACACCATGTCTTTGGCCTTTTTCTTTGTTATGCGACGCAATTCCTGAGTAGGCTTGACAAGTTCAGTCGTCTTCTCCTGCCATGGCTGTTAATTAGGCAAAAATAAATGCTTCCAGCCACGGCATTGCCGCTGGTTGGAAGCGTTTTTTGACCACAGGAACAGCCACAGACATGCGTGGAGCACATGGGAAGCATGTGGTCAAAGAGTAATTGAGAGGAAGTAAAACCGAGCGAAAATGGATAAAAACGGTCATATTTGATACAAAAAATATTTGTAGAACGCTTTGGAACCAAGAGGCCGGGAGTTCAAATCTCCCCACTCCGACCATCGGAGTATCCTTATGGGATACTCCGATTTTTTTGTGCAGATCGCTGATTGTTAGAAAATTATGTTTTTGTTGCACGGAAACGTGCAACTTTCCACTGTTTGTGGCCTGTATATAGAAGGACTTATTCCTTAATATAGGCAGGAGGCTTTACATGACAGAGGAAAATTACAATTACCGCACCAGTCAGACATTGCTGCGCAATCAGTTCCCCGGAAAAGGAAAGCTGCAAATTCCGATTATTCCGAAGTTTCAGTCAAAACCAGGCGACTTTGATGATCTGTTGCTCATTGGGTTTGACAAAACCAATCTGGAGGATCAAACTCATCTTGATCGCATGGTGCACTTCTTTCTCTACGACTACCGCTTTGAGCGAGTCTGGAAGAACCCGGACAGCGACCTTGAAAAGCTATCCCGCTATCGGGCAGTGCTTTCCCCGGATTTCAGTATGTATCTGGAAATGGCGCCTGTGATGCAGCTTTACAACGTGTTTCGCAACCGCTGGTGCGGGGCGTACTGGGCATCCAAGGGAATACGGGTTATTCCGACAGTCAACTGGGGCGATGAATCCACCTTTGATTTTTGCTTTGAAGGCA
>CAZKMN010000172.1:0-3689 GCA_964553905.1 uncultured Oscillibacter sp. | reverse complement strand
TCCATCGGAGCCGGAGGTCTGGGCGATCTGGCCATTCGGTATGGCTATCAGCGAAATGTCCCCGCGATGATGCTGGTGACGGTGGCGCTGCTGATCGTATTGGTGCAGGCCATTCAATCTGTTTTCAGCCGTGTGTCGACGCGCATCGACAAACGCTTGAAATAAATTACACATTAAAAAATTGGAGGAACGATCATGAACAAGAAAGTTTGGACTTTGGCGCTGAGCGCCGTGCTGTGCCTGTCTCTGGCTGCCTGTGGTGGGACAAAAACCGAGACGCCTGCGGAAACCCCCGCTGAAGCGCCCGCCGAGACGGTCACGCTGAATGTGGCGGCGTCTGCCACGCCTCATGCGGAGATTTTGCAGCAGGTGAAGGAGGTTCTGGCCCAGCAGGGAATCGACTTGCAAATCCACGAGTATGACGATTACATTGTGCCCAATACCGCTGTGGAGGAGGGAGAAGAGGATGCAAACTTCTTCCAGCATATTCCCTATCTGGAAGCGTTCAACGAAGAGCACGGGACCCATCTTGTGAGTGTGGGCGGCGTCCACATCGAGCCCATGGGCGTGTATGCCGGAACGTGCGGTTCTCTGGAGGAGCTGCCTGACGGCGCGGCGATCGCCATTCCCAACGACACCACAAACGAAGGTCGCGCGCTGCTGCTGCTGGAGGCACAGGGGCTCATCGAGCTGAATGCGGAGGCTGGGCTCGCTGCCACGCCCAACGATATCACGAAAAACCCCAAGAACCTGACCTTTCAGGAGCTGGAAGCTGCCATGCTCCCCAAGGCGGTCGACGAAGTGGCTCTCAGCGTAATCAATTCCAACTATGCGCTGCAAGCGGGCTTCAATCCTGTGAGCGATGCGTTGGCGCTGGAGGATTCCGATTCCCCCTATGTAAACATTGTGGCTGTGAAGGAGGGAAATGAGAAAAACCCTGCTGTTCTGGCTCTGATTCAGGCGCTGCAATCCGACGCCGTCCGCACGTATATTGAAACGACCTATGACGGCGCGGTGGTTCCCGCATTTTAACGGCTCTTCAAAAAAACCGGCGGATGCTTAAAAAAGCATCCGTCGGTTTTGCTTGCATTTGCCAAAATTCTCCCAAAGAGCTCAAAGTCCCAGCCGTAGCTTGATTGTCAAAATGGCGCTGCCTGCCAGCAGGAGCGTCAGCGCACCCTGCCCCCAGAGCAGACTGTAACTCACGGCCTCCCGATCCCGCTTTCTCCCGGCAGCCACCGAGACAAACACATAGACCGAAACCAGACCGAAAACGAGAATCAGAAGATCTGCCACCGTCTCAAGTGCCAGCGCAGAGGCGGCGAGATAGAGCAAAAATCCAATCCCGGAGACAATGGCTCCCACATTCATGCTTGAAGTGGTTTGCAGCAAAAATCCGTGCTGTTTTTCCATGAGAAGTCCTCCTTAATATCCGTTGACCATGGCGTTTAGAACCTTGCCGGCCACCGTGCCGGCCACGGTGTTTCCGCCGCCACCGTTTTCCACCAGTACGACAAAGGCGTATGGCGTGTCCTCGTTACGCAAAAACCCTGTAAACCATGCGTGGGGCGTCAGCCCCTGTCCCACTTCGGCCGTGCCGGACTTGGCGCAGATATCCATGTTGGGAAATCGCTTGGTGCCATAGGTTTTTTGCACGTTTTCCGCCATCAGCTCCGACAGGCGGTCGGCAGTTTTTGGGGCGATCAGAGTGTCCGTTTTTCGGGGAAGATGCGGCAAAGAGGGAAGCCCCAGAGCCGAGACGGTCTTTTGAATGAGATAGGGCTTGGCGGCTTTGCCACCGTTTGCGATGGCGCCCATATAGACCATGAGGGCGCAGGGGTTGACCTGATCTTGCCCCTGCCCCACACCGGCCCAACCCAATTGACCGGCTGTAAGGGCATCCCAGGAAAAGGTGCCCTTGGCGGTGGGCAGTGTATTGATAGAGTAACTGGAACTCAACCCTGCTTTTTCCGTGTAGGAGCGCAGCGTGTCTGCGCCCAATTCATCTGCAAGCTGGGCAAAGACCACGTTGCAGGAATTGGCAAACGCATCCCCAATCATCTCTTGCCCGTGGACGCCGGAGCAGATGATCGTCTCATCTCCGATCTGGACGGACCCGGTGCAAGTCCACGTGCGCGCCTCAAGGTCCGGAATCTTTTCCAGCGCCGCCGCCAGCGTCACGGTCTTAAAGACGGAGCCGGGAGGGAAGGTGGAGGAGAGAAAGCGGTTGAGATATGCGCCCCGATAGCGCTCGTTTTCCAAAATGTCACCGGGGACATGCAGGGGATCATAGCTGGGCGCGGACACCAGAGCGAGAATTTCGCCTGTTTTGTAATTGTAGACTGCCACGGTCCCGGCGTGGCCGCCCAAGGCCTGATAAGCCTCGTAATTATAGCGGGCGTCAATGGTGAGATAGAGCTTGCTGCCCCGCTCCGCGCCAAAAGCACCACCCAGAAGACTATATCCCGTGAGCTTGTCGGCAAAGGCGTTCAGCGCGCCGGTGCCGATGTTGCCCTGTAAATCGCCGACTACGTGGAGCGTGGCTTTGCGGACGTCCGCGTTATCATAGTAGGTGCGCTGCCCGTTTTCCATGGCGGAGAGTGTGTCGCCGTCCCGGTCCAGCACAGAGCCGCTGGCGAGAACGCCATCTGTCGTATAAAGATGCCGGTTGAAGGCAGAGGACGCCCAGCTTCCTCCGTGCAGGAGGTAGCGGCCCAGAAACAGGCACAGACCAAGCGCCAGAAGCAGCGCCAAAATGCGGCATACCACAGCCCGCTGTTCAATCTTTTTCATCATCCGCCTCCTCAGCCCCGAAGGGATCGCCGATGGGTTCAACCCGCTGGCGGGCCTGCGCGGTCAATTGCTGCTGTGCGCCACGCCGAATGGCAAAGCTGGCGTTTTCCCGGGTATCCGTGGCTTTCAAAAAGGACAACAGCCCCCATGCGGACATCATGGCCGAGCCGCCGTTGGAGACAAAGGGGAATGTCACGCCGGTCAGCGGCAGCAGGTCCACAGAGCCGAATACGTTGAGGCAGGTCTGAAAGACCAGCAGGGAACCGGCGGCGCAGGCGGCGATCGTGTAAAAGCTGGAGCGGCCCACCCGGACAGAGCGGGCTGCAAAAAAGGCCAGCGTTACGATGGAGCCCACCGCCAGCACGGCGATGATGAGCCCCCATTCCTCGCACAGCATCCCAAACACCAAATCGGTATCTGCGGCAGGGACCTTGTGCAGCCAGCCGTTTCCGGCGCCCATGCCCACCAGACCGCCGGACGCGGCGGCGGACATGGTGCGGCTTTGCTGATAGCCGGTGGTGGAGGCGGCTTCCCAAGCGTGGCCCCAAGAGGCAAAGCGGCTTAAAATATAGGGTTTGAATTTTACGATGATGCCCGCTCCGAATACCGCCGCGCCGCAGATGAGGGAGAGCGTCGCGAAATCACCGGAGCGCAGATAGGCGATGACCAGAAAGGTCACAAAAAAGATGGCGGCGGTGCCGAAATCACTCATCAGGCCCAGACAGCCGATGCAAATACCGGTCAGCACGATGAAAAGCGTCAGGTTTCGGCGGCGAAATAGCCGTTCCAGCGTGGCGGAGCCTGCAAAAATATAGCAGATCTTCGCAATTTCAGACGGCTGGAAGGACAGCGGCCCCAGTGAGATCCAGTTCACAGCGCCGTATTTGGATTTGCCG
>CAZKMN010000171.1:0-3701 GCA_964553905.1 uncultured Oscillibacter sp. | reverse complement strand
CATGGAGGAAAAGCAGATTCTCGACCGTCTCTGGGAGCATTATGAGCTCAGCCATACGGACGCGCAGGCCCAGAGGGTGGAGCTGGAGAGCCTGCCCAAGGCCAACCGCCGCATCGGGGAGCTCAAACGGGAGATCTCCGGACTGGGTACGCCCAATATCGGCGCGATCGAGGAATTTGAGCGGGTCAACGGCCGCTATACATACCTCACGGACCAGCGGGACGATGTGGAAAAAGCCAAGGGCGAGCTGGAGGGTGTCATCGAGGAGATCACCGCGGAGATGACGCGCATTTTCTCCCAGCAGTTCAAGCTGCTTTCCGAGAGCTTCCAAACCACGTTTGTGGAGCTCTTCGGCGGCGGCGCCGCCCGGTTGGAGCTGGAGGATGAAAACGACATTTTGGGCTGCGGCATTGAGATTAAGGCCCAGCCGCCCGGCAAGAGCCTCAAGACCATTTCGCTGCTTTCGGGCGGAGAAAAGGCGTTTGTGGCCATTGCGCTGTACTTCTCCATTTTAAAGGTCCATCCCACGCCGTTTTGCGTCATGGATGAGATCGAGGCCGCTTTGGACGACGCAAATGTCACCCGCTATGCCCGCTATATGCGAACACTGGCGGGCAAGACCCAGTTCATCGTCATCACGCACCGCCGGGGCACGATGGAGGAGGCGGACGTCCTTTACGGCGTCACCATGCAGGAGCAGGGCGTCAGCAAGATTCTGACCATCAACTTAAACGAGATGTCCCGGGAACTCAATATCAAATAAGGAGAACCGTTCATGGGCTTTTTTGACAAGCTCAAAAAAATCACCAGCAACCTCTTTTCCGGCTTCACAGAGGCGGACGAGGCGTTCTTCGACGAGCTGGAGGAAACGCTGATTCTGGCGGATCTGGGGATGGATACCGCTGTGGATGCGGTGGAAAAGCTCCGCGCCCGGGTCCGTAAGGAAAAGCTCCGGGATCAGGAGGAGGTCAAATCTGCCCTGCGGGAAATTTTGGCGCAGGAGATGCAGGTTGGCGATACCGTGCTGGACCTCTCTGAAAAGCCCGCTGTGGTGCTGTTCATCGGCGTGAACGGCGTGGGCAAAACCACCTCCATCGGAAAGCTGGCCCATCAGCTCAAGACCGAGGGCAAGCGGGTGCTGCTCTGCGCGGCGGATACCTTCCGCGCCGCAGCCGCCGACCAACTGGAAATCTGGGCGGAGCGTGCCGGATGCGAGATCGTCCGCAGTCGGGAGGGCGCAGACCCCGGCGCCGTGCTGTTTGATGCGCTTCAGGCCGCCAAAGCCCGAGGCGTGGATGTGGTGCTGTGCGACACGGCAGGACGGCTTCATAATAAAGCAAACCTCATGAGCGAGCTGGCAAAGCTCTCCAAGATCATCGACCGGGAATGCCCCGGCGCATCCCGGGAGACGCTTTTGGTGCTGGATGCCACCACGGGACAAAACGGGCTCATTCAAGCCCGCACGTTTCAGGAAACTGCCGGCCTGACCGGAATTGTTCTGACGAAGCTGGACGGCACGGCCAAGGGCGGCATCGTGGTGGCGATTGCAAAGGAGCTGCGCGTGCCGGTAAAATTTGCTGGCGTGGGCGAGGGCATCGACGATCTCAGACCCTTTGACGCCCTGAGCTATGTAGAGGCAATCATTTGATTGCCGGGAGTTTCCGGCTGTCACAGCGCGGAAAGAAGGAGTGAAGGATATGACGAGAGTTGACGGACGGGCGCCAGACGCCCTGCGTCCGGTGAAAATGACCACCGATTTTGTGAAATTTGCGGAGGGGAGCTGCCTCATTTCCTGCGGCGATACCATGGTTTTGTGCTGCGCCAGCGTGGAAGAGCGCACGCCGCCCCATGTGCCGGAGGGAACCGGCTGGATCACAGCGGAATATTCCATGCTGCCAAGAGCCAATCGGGAGCGGAGCAAGCGGGACGTGGCAAAGCTGAAGCTCTCGCCGCGCAGCGCGGAAATCCAGCGTCTGGTGGGCCGCTCGCTTCGGGCCGCCGTGGATCTTTCCAAGTTGGGAGAGCGCACGATCACTGTGGATTGCGATGTGCTTCAGGGGGACGGCGGCACCCGCACTGCAAGCGTTACCGGCGGATTTTTGGCGCTGGCGCTGGCGGTGAAATCCCTGCTGGACAATGGCGTTTTACGGGAAAATCCCCTGATCCATACCGTCACGGGCGTCTCTGCGGGCATTGTAGAGGATGCCCCCATGCTGGACCTGCAATACAGCGAGGACAGCCGGGCGCAGGTGGATTTGAACTGCGTGATGAACGAGCGCGGCGAGATCATCGAGCTTCAGGGCACCGGCGAGGGCCGCGCTTTCACGCCGGAGGAGCAGCAGATTCTGGTGCAGCTCACAGCCAAGGGCAACCGGGAACTGCTGGCGCTCCAGAGAGAGGCGCTGGGAGGGTTGCTGAAATGAAGCAGAAATTTGTCCTTGCCACGCAAAATCCGGGAAAGCTGAGGGAGATGTCCTCCATTTTGTCCGGATTTGGCGTGGAGGTCGTCTCCCCGGCGGAGCTGGGAATCAGCGTGGAGGTGGAGGAGACCGGCGAGACCTTTGCGGAAAACGCAATGCTCAAGGCAAAGGCTGTCTGTGCGGCGGCGAAGCTGCCTGCCATCGCGGATGATTCCGGACTGTGCGTGGATGCGCTCAACGGCGGACCGGGGGTCTATTCCGCCCGGTACGGCGGCGAGGGACTGGATGACGCGGGACGCTGTGCGCTGCTTTTAAATAGTATGCGGGGTCAGACCACGCGCTCCGCCCATTTTACCTGCGCCATTGCCTGCGTGTTTCCCGATGGAAAAGAGCTGACGGCGGAGGGCCGCTGCGACGGAGCCATCGCCTTTGCTCCCATGGGGACGGACGGCTTTGGCTACGATCCCGTGTTTTTGCTGCCGGAGAAAGCAAAGACCTTTGCACAGCTCACCGGTGCGGAAAAGAGCGCGCTGTCTCACCGGGGCCGTGCACTGGAGAGCTTCGTGAAAAAACTGGAACCTTATTTCAACTAAAAACGTCTTATTGACGAAAAACAGGAGCGTATATGGAACTGACAAGTAAACAGAGAGCGCAGCTTCGCGGCCTTGCCAATGGCATTGATACCATTGTTCATATCGGTAAGGATGGAATCGGAGAAAATCTCATCAAGCAGGCGAACGATGCACTGGAAGCCCGGGAACTCATCAAGGGCCGTGTCTTGGAGAACAATCTGGAGTATGACGCCCGTCTGGCGGCGGGAGAGCTGGCAAAAGCCACCCGCAGCGAGGTGGTGCAGGTCATCGGCACAAAATTTGTGCTCTATCGGGAGACGCATTCCAAGCCCAGAGACCAGCGGATTCAACTCCTTACGTCCAAGCCTGCCAGAAAAAAGCCGCAGTAACGGCGTAACACGGCAAAGAAGGATTCAATATGAAGATCGGTATTTACGGCGGCACGTTCAACCCGCCGCATCTGGGCCATGTCACGGCGGCGCGGGCGGTGGTTGAACTGCTGAAATTGGACAAGCTCCTGCTGATCCCAGCAGGGCTTCCGCCCCACAAGGATCTGCCCGCGGGCAGCCCCACGGCAGAGCAGCGGTTGGAAATGACCCGTCTGGCGGGAGAACAACTTGGCCTTGGCGACCGGGTGGAGACACTGGACATCGAGCTTCGTCGCGAGGGCCCCAGTTATACAGCGGACACGCTGGCGCAGCTCCACCTG
>CAZKMN010000170.1:0-3717 GCA_964553905.1 uncultured Oscillibacter sp. | reverse complement strand
GCTTGTATGAAATTGAATTAATTACAAGATTCTTGCCAACAAGGAAACAATAACACAAGAAACTTGACATGTCAATAGAAAATTACAAATTTCTTGTATAAGAAAATTGACAGATGGGGCAGAATGGGATAGGATGCAAGAAGAGGGATCAATCGTGGAATGGAGGGCTTGCCATGAGCTTTGGAGAACGGATGCGGCGGCGGCGGGAGGAGTTGGGATTATCCCGGCCCCAGTTGGCAGCCCTGCTGGGCCTGTCGCCCTCTGCAATCAGCAATTATGAAACGGAGGTCAGCTTTCCGAAGGAAGAGGTGATCCTCCGATTGTTTGACTGCTTGCAGACGGACCCCAATTTTTTGTTTCAGGACAGCTTTCGCGCCGGGCGGCGGGTGCTTTCTCAAAGCGAGCGGGCGCTGTTGGAAAAATATCGGGGACTGTCTCCGGTGGGCCGGGAGACGGTTCGCTCCGTGGTGGATGCGCTTTGCGCTTACCGGGACGAGGTGGAGCTGGGCCGTCAGGAGGGGGAGCCCCGGTCCATCCCGCTCTACGGAAGTCCTGCTGCGGCGGGGTATGCCGCGCCGGTGTTTGGAGAGGATTTTGAGTATCTCACCGTGACGGACGAGGTGCCGCAGGCGGCGGAATTTGCGGTGCGGATTCAGGGCGATTCCATGACGCCGTTTCTCGCGGACGGATCTGTGGTCTATGTGAATCGGGACCCGCTGCAAGCGGGCGATGTGGGTATTTTCTGCGTGGATGGGGACATTTTTTGCAAGCAGTACTATAAAGACCCAGCCGGTATTGTGTATCTGTTTTCGCTCAATCGCGCCCGTGCGGACGCGGATGTGGTGCTGATGCCGGGCAGCAGCCGCTCGCTGATTTGCTTTGGGCGGGTGATGATTCACACGCTCCCGCTGCCGGGCAAGGCGTAAACGGGCGACAGCCGCGCAGCAGACGGGGAAAGCCGCCTGCAATGATCGATGAAAAAAATCAGCCCACAGGCCTTTTCCGGCCTGTGGGCTGATTTTTTTCTTTAAAAATGGTACGCGGGTGCACGCGCCGCTGGAGCGCTTACACGACGAATCCGCCGTCTGCGGTCAAAATCTGCCCGGTGAGGAAAGAGGCTTTTTCCGAGGCCAGAAATGCGACGGCGTGGGCGATGTCCTCCGGCGTTCCCAAGCGGCCCAGAGGCGTTTGCTCCGCGAGCATGGCGCGTGTTTCCTCGCCCAGAGCCCGGACCATGTCTGTTTCGATGCAGCCGGGAGCCACGGCGTTCACGCGGATGCCAGAGGGCGCCAGCTCCAGCGCCAGAGAACGGGTCAGCCCCACCAGCGCCGCCTTGGTGCAGGCGTAGGCCACCTCGCAGGAAGCGCCACGCAGCCCCCAGATCGAGGAGATGTTCACAATGCAGCCGGATTTTTCATGCAGCATGTGCGGCAAAACCGCTTGAATCGTGTTGCGGGCGCCGGTGACATTCACGGCAAAATAGCGCTCCCACAGCGCGTCGTCCACATCCTGAAAAAGCCCCTGCCGGGAGATGCCGGCATTGTTCACTAAAAGCGACACGGGGCCCAAGGTGTCCTGTACGGCGCGCACCATCGTGTCCACGGCCTTGCGGTCGGAGACGTCGGCCTGCGCGGTCATCACATCGCAGCCCTCGGCGCATAAGGAGGCGGACAGCTCTTCGGCGGGAAGCCGGTGGGTGAAATAATTGATACACACAGCATAGCCCGCGTGGGCCAGCTCCCGGGCGATGGCGTGGCCGATTCCGCGAGAAGCGCCGGTGACAAGTGCGACTGACTTCATGACTGGTTCCTCCTGTTTTCGATGGGATGAAAGCAGTATAACAAAAAATAAAAAAGGATGCAAGAAAACTATTGACAAAAGAGGACAAGACGTGTATTCTATATACGTTCCGCTTCGGACGATTAGCTCAGCTGGCTAGAGCACCTGCTTGACGTGCAGGGGGTCACAGGTTCGAGTCCTGTATCGTCCACCAACAAAGCTCCTAGAGCCGCAAGGCTTTGGGAGCTTTTTGCTTTTTAGTCTTTTGCAAGTCGTTGACAATTTGTTGCTGATTGCTATTCGGCTTTTTTGCTTCGTCATTTCAAATCAAGGGGCTGCTTCGTGCACCCGGTAACGCGTCACGTAATCTCTTGATAATATTTTTTGACGTCATACTATTCCCCAAAATTCCGCCGCTCCCGTCACGCCTCGTGCACATAAAAGGTCTTGGCATTCAAGCTGCCATCTCAAGGAGAGGGGGCGGGGTCAAAACTGCTTGGAAACCGTCAAAATATTCTGGCCGTCCTTGCGGGTGTATTCCACCCGGTCCATCATCTTTTTGACCATGTGGATGCCAAGACCGCCGATGCTTCGGTCCTGAGCGGAGAGGGTCACGTCCACCTCCTGCCTCGCCAGAGGGTCAAAGGGGACGCCGTGGTCGATCAATTGAAGGACCATGCCGCGGGGAGACGTGGTCAGCTCGTAGCGGACGGTGACATCACCGACGCCGTCTTTGTATGCATAGGAGGCGATGTTGACAAACAGCTCTTCCAAAGAGACGGAGATCTGAAATTGGATATTCGGGGGGCAGCCCTGTTCCTCCAAGGCAGATTCTATAAAGGACTGTACGGTTTCCAGATGCTCGCGAAGCGCGGGTAATGTCAGCTCTTTCATGGGCGATTCCCCGACCTTTCCTGCTTAGAAATAGGGCAGCGTGAAAAAAGGCGTGTCTTGCAACGGCATTTTGGGCGTGACTAGCTGTCGCAACAGACAAAGAGCGGCTGCCCCGCAGGGGACGACGGCGGCTTTGTCAGGCGATGGAGTGTGCCTGTGCGTGATTTATGCAAACGTCAGGATATTTGAAAAAACCGTGATGTCAAAAACCTCCATAATGGAGGGGCTCACATGGCGCAGCACCATGGAACCCTGCCAGTTCATCTGCTTTTGCGCGGAGAGAATGACGCGCAGCCCAGCGGACGACACGTAGACCAAAGAACCCATCTCCAGTGTCAAAGCCTTGGCGCTGGGCAGCGCATCCTGTATCGCGGCGTCCAATTGCGGCGCGGCGGCAGCGTCCAGCCTGCCCTCCAAAGCGAGAGTTACAACACCGTCTTGGACGGCTTTTGTAATGGTCATTGCAGTTTCCTCCAACAGTTTGACCAGTTTTCAAGAAAACCGCAATGGCTTTCAAAAAATGTGGCGGCTTTTATAAAAACCTGCTTGAAATTATACACGCAGTTTCGTATGCCGTCAATTCCACATCAAAGCAATCCCCGCCACGGTTTTTTAATTTGTAAAAAAGTGGAATCATTTGCAAAAGTTTGTTATGATAAAAAGGATGATAACAAAAGTCCGCACTTCCTCGAAAAAGCTGATGGATGCAGTCGATCGGCAAAAAAGCTTTTGTGGAAAGTCTACGAGGCCTACTTCCGGGCGCTGACGGTAAAAAGCGCTTTTGCCGGGAGAAAAGGAGAGAAGAAAATGGAGCAGAAGTATGCATCGCAGGAGCCGCTCGGCCGGTTCCGGGAGGAACTGGCCGAGCGGCTCCTGCCTTCCTTTGTGGTGGAGGAGAGCAGCCGCCGTCTGGTCTATGTGAATGACGTGATTCGCCGCCGACTGGGAGATGTGACCGGCCAGACCTGCTACAAGGTGTTTTGGAACAAAGACGAGCCCTGCGCCTTTTGCCCGGAGCGACAAAAGCCCGGTCAGAGCTATCAG
>CAZKMN010000169.1:0-3737 GCA_964553905.1 uncultured Oscillibacter sp. | reverse complement strand
CCCCGGTGTAGGCCACAATCTGCAGGAGCACTCTGTGGTCATGATCCGCGGCGGCCGTGTCAAGGATCTCCCCGGTGTGCGTTACCACATCATCCGCGGTTCTCTTGATACTCAGGGAGTGGACGGTCGTATGCAGGCCCGCAGCAAGTACGGCGCCAAGAGACCCAAAGCCGGAAAGAAAAAGTAATTCCCCAACAGCTAAGCCCTGTTGTTTACTTATATAAATAGTAGACCCCGGGGCGCATACGCGTACCGTCAGGTGCGCGAGTACCTGTGAAATCATTTTATAATGAAGGAGGGAAGCATAGTGCCCAGAAGAGGTAATGTTCCCAAAAGAGAGATATTGCCCGATCCTGTATATAACAGTGTTCTGGTGACAAAGCTCATCAACACGGTTATGCTGGACGGCAAGAAGGGTGTTGCCCAGAAGGTCGTTTACGACGCCTTCGACACCATAAAGGAGAAGACCGACAAGGATCCCCTTGAGGCTTTCACCACCGCTATGGACAACATCATGCCCAGCCTGGAAGTCAAGGCCCGCCGTGTTGGCGGCGCCACTTATCAGGTGCCTATCGAAGTAAGACCCGAACGCCGTCAGACCCTCGGTCTGCGCTGGCTGGTGGGCTATGCCCGCAAACGCAGCGAGAAGACCATGAAGGACAGACTGGCAAATGAGATAATGGATGCGTGCAACAATCTCGGCGCAGCCGTCAAAAAACGCGAGGATACCCACAAGATGGCAGATTCCAACAAGGCTTTTGCACACTTCCGCTGGTAACCCCGATAGGAGTTTAAATTTATGCCAAGACAGTTTTCCCTTGAAGACACAAGAAATATCGGAATCATGGCCCATATTGACGCGGGCAAGACCACCACTACCGAGCGTATTCTGTTCTACACCGGCGTCAACTATAAGATGGGCGAGACCCACGACGGCACCGCCACCATGGACTGGATGGAGCAGGAGCAGGAGAGAGGTATCACAATTACCTCCGCCGCCACTACCTGCCACTGGAAAAACCGGCGCATCAATATAATTGATACACCGGGCCATGTGGATTTCACCGCCGAGGTGGAGCGTTCGCTGCGCGTATTGGACGGCTGCGTGACGGTGCTGTGCGCCAAAGGCGGCGTGGAGCCCCAGTCGGAGACCGTCTGGAGGCAGGCCGATCATTACAGCGTACCGCGCATGATATACGTCAACAAGATGGATATCATGGGCGCCAACTTCTATCATGTCATGGACATGGTGAAGGATCGCCTGAAATGCAACGCCGTGCCCATTCAGCTCCCCATCGGAGTTGAGGACAATTTCCGCGGCATCATCGACCTTGTGGACATGAACGCCGACATATACTATGACGACCTGGGCAAGGATATGCGCACCGAGGAGATCCCGGCAGATATGATGGAGCTTGCCATGCAGTACCGTGAAAAGCTCATCGACGCTGTGTCGATGTTCGACGACGATATTGCCGAGCTCTATCTTGAAGGCCACGAGATCCCCGCTGAGATGATCAAAAAGGTCATCCGCAAGGCGACGGTAGCCAACCAGCTCGTCCCTGTTACCTGCGGCACGTCATATAAGAACAAGGGCGTACAGAAGCTTCTGGACGCAATTGTGGACTATATGCCGTCACCGCTGGACATCCCCGCCATCAAGGGCACCAATCCCAAGACGGACGAGGAAGAAGACCGTCACCCCAGTGACGACGCGCCGTTCTCCGCGCTGGCATTTAAGATCATGACCGACCCATATGTGGGCCGCCTGAGCTTTTTCCGCGTGTATTCCGGCACTGTCACCACCGGATCGACGGTACTCAATTCAACCAAGAACCAGCGTGAGCGTCTGGGACGCATACTGCTGATGCACGCCAATCACCGGGAGGATATGAGCGAAGTGTTCACAGGCGACATTGCCGCCGCCGTGGGCCTGAAAAATACCACCACCGGCGATACGCTGTGCGATGATAAACACCCGGTCATCCTTGAATCCATGGAATTCCCCGAGCCTGTCATCCGTGTGGCTATCGAGCCCAAGACCAAGGCCGGTCAGGAAAAAATGGGTATCGCCCTGCAAAAGCTGGCGGAAGAGGATCCCACCTTCAAGACCTACACGGACGAGGACAGCGGCCAGACCATTATTGCCGGCATGGGCGAGCTCCATCTGGAGATAATCGTGGACAGGCTTCTGCGCGAGTTCAAGGTGGAGGCCAATGTGGGCAAGCCCCAGGTTTCCTATAAGGAGACTATCCGCAAGACTGTGGAGCAGGAGACCAAATATGCCCGCCAGACCGGCGGCAAGGGCCAGTACGGACACGTCAAGATCCGCATCGAGCCCAACGAGCCGGGCAAGGGCTACGAGTTTGTCAACGCCATTGTCGGCGGCGCAGTTCCCAAGGAATATATCCCTGCTGTCGACCAGGGCATTCAGGGCGCCATGAACGCGGGCGTCGTGGCCGGATATCCCGTTGTGGACGTCAAGGTCACGCTGTTCGACGGTTCATATCACGAGGTCGACTCCTCTGAAATGGCGTTCAAGATCGCCGGCTCCATGGCTTTCAAAGAAGCCATGCGCAAGGCTGATCCCACACTTCTTGAGCCTATCATGAAGGTGGTCATCACCGCGCCGGACGATTATATGGGCGACGTTATGGGCGATGTGAACTCAAGACGCGGCCAGATAGCCGGCACAGACGTCCAGAACGGCTCCTGCGAAGTTACGGCAAATGTTCCTCTGTCCACCATGTTCGGCTACGCCACTGATCTTCGCAGCAAGACTCAGGGCCGCGCCACTTACAGCATGGAGCCCAGCCACTATGCCGAATTGCCCAAGGGCCTGCAGGAGAATCTCATGAATTCCCGCAACAAAGAATCCGCACTGTAATAGTTTCATCAATTATAAACACAATCATATTTTGAGGAGGATTTCAAAATGGCAAAGCAGATGTACAACAGAAGCAAGCCCCATGTGAACATTGGCACCATTGGTCATATCGACCACGGCAAGACCACTCTTACCGCTGCCATCACCAAGTATCTGGCCTTCTTTGGCGACGCCGAGTACACCGATTATTCTTCCATCGACAAGGCTCCCGAAGAGAGAGAGCGCGGCATCACCATCAACACCTCTCATGTTGAGTATCAGACCAACGACCGCAAGGGCCATAACTACAAGACCGGCGAAGACAATGCCGACATTCAGGGCCGTCATTACGCCCACGTCGACTGCCCGGGCCACGCTGACTATATCAAGAACATGATCACCGGCGCTGCTCAGATGGACGGCGCGATCCTTGTTATCGCCGCATCCGACGGCCCCATGGCTCAGACCCGTGAGCATCTGCTGCTCGCCCGTCAGGTCAACGTGCCTTCCGTCCTTGTTTTCCTGAACAAGTGCGACCAGGTCGATGACCCCGAGCTGCTTGAGCTGGTTGAGATGGAAGTCCGCGAGCTGCTGAGCTTCTACGGCTTCCCCGGCGACGACACCCCCATCATCCGCGGTTCCGCTCTGAACGCTCTGGTGTGCGAGTCCACTGATACCAGCGCTCCCGAGTATAAGTGCCTTGAGGAGCTTATGGAAGCTGTCGATACCTGGATCCCCACCCCCGCCCGCAACGACGACCTGCCCTTCCTTATGCCTATCGAGGACGTGTTCACCATCACCGGCCGCGGCACCGTCGCTACCGGTCGTGTAGAGCGCGGTAAGGTCAAGATCAACGATAAGGTCGAGATCG
>CAZKMN010000168.1:1546-3762 GCA_964553905.1 uncultured Oscillibacter sp. | reverse complement strand
CTCCAAAGCGATGTCGTCCAGCACGTCAATGATGGCGGCAAGCAGCTTGCCCTCCTTCTGGGCGGTATCCAGCTCCATGCCCTCGGCCAAGCCCTTGAGATAAGCGACTTTCTCCGTAATTTCCATGTCAATAGCTCCTTTCAGTATGCAAAAGTAGCGGTTTAATTTTGCCCCCCCGGGGGGCTGTTGGAAGAAAAGGGGGGATCTGACTCCCCCCTCGTTCTTATTTGCAGCGGCTCAAATATTCGCCGGTACGGGTATCAATGCTGATCTTGTCGCCGCTGTTGATAAACAGAGGCACCTTGATCTGGGCGCCGGTTTCCAGCGTGGCAGGCTTGGTCACGTTGGTGGCGGTATCACCGCGAACGCCGGGCTCAGTCTCCGTGACGACCAGCTCCATAAAGTTGGGAACTTCCACAGCAAACACGCTGCCCTTATAGCTTAGCAGCTTGCAGACGGTATTTTCCTTCACGAACTGGAACGCATCGCCCAGCACGTCCCGGTTCAGGGGCGTCATGTCGAACGTCTCGGGGTCCATGAAGTAATAGAGATCGCCGTCGTTGTAGCTGTACTCTGCGTCTCTGCGCTCCACAAAAGCCTGTTCAAACTTTGCGGTGGGGTTAAAGGACGTCTCGGTGACGCCACCGGTCACCACGTTTCTCATCTTGGTCCGCACAAATGCGGCGCCCTTACCGGGCTTTACATGCTGGAACTCCACGACGGTCATCACTTTACCGTCCATTTCAAAGGTCACGCCATTCCGGAATTCACCGGCAGTAATCGTAGGCATAGGTTTTCCTCCTCACAAATCTTACGAGAAAACGACCTGCGGGAGGACATTTTCTCAAACTTCTGTATCTTGCTAAATTACCTATGATATTTTATCCCATATTGTCCTTAATTGCAAGCTTTTTTCAAATTGGCTGAGATTTTTTCAACTTTTTTTCCCGTTCCGCCGCCAACATGCCGCCTTGAAGGGCGCCTGCAATCCGTGGAGCACCTTTTGCAGCGGCGTTACCGCACCGCCCACCGGCTCCACCATCCATGCAAGCACACCCGTCCGCCGGGCCGCCAGCACGTCTGTGAGCAGCTTGTCCCCCAGCATGGCGGTGTGGGTCCTGTCGGCTCCCACGCGGGCCATGGCGGCTTCCAGCCCCATTGGTGACGGCTTTCTGGCATGGCCCTGATAGGAAATACCAAGGTCGGCGCAAAATTCTCTCACCCGGCGGCCGGAGCGATTATTGGACACGATCATCACCGTAACGCCGCTTTTCTCCAGCGCGGCGATCCAGTCCCGAAGTTTTTGGTCGGGTCGGCGGGTCTTTTTTGCCGCCAGCGTAAAATCCAAATCGCTGAGCAGCAGCGTGATGCCCCGTGCGCGCAGCACGTCCGGGGTCAAGACGTCATAGGCGTCAAGCACTTCGTCCGGTATCAGGGAAAACGGCATAGGCAGCTCCTTTTTTGCATAGAGTAGCTCCAGTATAACAGGCTTGCAGGCAAATCACAAGAGGGAGGCGTCTCCTCATGCAGATCTATCTGGCCGTTGCGCCGCCAAGCGATCAGGAGGCGGCAAAATTCGCCCGCAATTTTGCCCACGTGGCCTACCGGATCGGCCAAAATTCCACTCTGCTGCGGCAGAGTATGCTCTTGCAGATTCGAGGCGGACTTTTAGCCGTCAGCGATCAATCCGCTTCGCTCATCGATGACCCGGAGGCCCTGTGTGCGGCAGTGCTGCGGGAATGCGCTCGGCGAAATTACACCGGCGTGCTGCTGGATTTTGAAGCGCCGCCCAGTCAGGACCGTCTGGCATTTGCCAAGGCGCTGGGTGCGGCCCTTTTGAAGACACGGCGAACGCTCTACGTGCCGGAGCGCTATGCCCGTGTCTGCGAGAACGCCGTCTCTCTGCTCTGCACCGCCATTTCCGGCGGCAGCTTTTCCGACCATCTGCGAGAAGCAGCCGCAGCAGCCGGAGGCGCCGGGCGTCTGGCACTGGACGTACAGCGGCTGCGGATGGACTTTCGGCTCCCCTCGCCAAAGGGAGAGGGAAAGCCACTGACCGCCGAAGCCTTCAGCGCTCTGATGGATCGGGAATCGCCCGCGGTCTTTTTTTCCCCCGATCTGTGCGCCCGATACTTTACCTATACCCGGGAGGGCGAAACACATTTTGTCCTGTTTGACGACAGCGATACCTTGCTGCAAAAGCTGCGGATCGGAAA
>CAZKMN010000168.1:0-1468 GCA_964553905.1 uncultured Oscillibacter sp. | reverse complement strand
TGGCTTTTCGGCGGCTTTTCTCATGTGGCCTGAGGTACGGGACATTGTGGGGAAGCTCAATCTCCGCGCCTGAGGGATTGCTTTGGAAAAAAAGAAGCTGCGCCGTTCCCGGCACAGCTTCTTTTTTTCAATTAATAGAAACGCTTCTTGTTCTTACGAGCGGCCTCAGACTTCTTGCGACGCTTGACGCTGGGGCTCTCATAATGCTCTCTTTTACGGACCTCGGCGATGACACCAGCCTTAGCACAGCTCCGCTTAAACCGCTTCAGTGCGCTATCGATGGACTCGCCGTCCTTTACGTGGATCTCAGACATTTATATTTCCCTCCCTCCGAGGTATCCGGCTGTTTCCAGGATACTTTAAGGGCCATAATCTATGGCGTTAACAAAGCTATTATACGGAGGTTTCAAGAAGTTGTCAAGGAGATTTTCTAAAATCCTGCCGAAATTCTGTATCGGACCGTAATCAGCAGGGCTTGACGATCAAGTTCACCAGTCGATTTTTGACCAGAATCGTTTTCACGATGGTCATATTCTCCAGAGCTTTTGCCACGCGCTCCAGCTTTTGCGCGGCGTCTACCACGGTCTGCTCGTCGCTGTCTGCGGGCAACACCACGCTTCCCCGAAGCTTGCCGTTGACCTGCACGGCCATTTCCACGGTAGAGGCCACGGTTTTGGCGGCGTTATACTCCGGCCAAGACTCCTGACAGGCCATTTTTCCCGTCTGGGCCGCAAAGCCCAGCGTCTCCCACAGCTCCTCGGTCATATGGGGCGCAAAGGGATTCAGCAGCAACAGCAGATACCGCAGGTCGCCCCGGGTACAGCCATTGGCATACAGATCATTCACCAGCGTCATCAAAGCGGCGATCGCCGTGTTCATCTTCAGATGATCCACGTCGTCCGTGACCTTTTTAATGGTCTTATGAATGATGGGCTCATTGGCAGGCGTGACCTCATAGCTCTCCCCTGCCTGCTCCGCCAGATTCCAGACACGATCCAAAAACCGCTTGGAGCCCTTGACCGCATCGTTGGACCACGTAGCGGCTTTTTCAAAATCGCCAATGAACATGATATAAAGCCGCATGGTATCCGCGCCGAACTGCGCCACGATATCGTTGGGATTCACCACGTTGCCCCGGGACTTGGACATCTTCTCGCCGCCCTCGCCCAGAATCATGCCGTGGCTGGTGCGCTTCTGATAGGGCTCCTTGGTGGGCACCACGCCGATGTCGTAGAGGAACTTGTGCCAGAAGCGGGAATAGAGCAGATGCAGCGTGGTATGCTCCATGCCGCCGTTATACCAGTCCACCGGGGACCAATACTTCAGTGCCTCAGGACTGGCCAGCGCGTGGTCGTTATGGGGGTCCATATAGCGCAGGAAATACCAAGAGGAACCCGCCCACTGGGGCATGGTATCCGTCTCCCGCTGTGCGGCGCCGCCGCACTTGGGGCAAGTGGTATTCACCCAG
>CAZKMN010000167.1:0-3782 GCA_964553905.1 uncultured Oscillibacter sp. | reverse complement strand
GGCGGACGCCCTGTTCGTCCACCTCAGCCGCGCCGCCAGCCAGATAGCTGACGTAAAGCGGCACCAACGGCAGCACACAGGGGGAAAAGAAGCTCAAGGCGCCCTGTAAAAATACTGTGACAGCGGAAGCGCCGGTTTGAAGTGTAAAGCCCATAAGTCATCTCCTTTTAAGACATTATATTTAGCGGACAGCGGCAAAGAGATCGTTCAGCGCCTCTGTCATAGTCGGATGGGTGTAAATCCCGTCCCGCAGCGTGGTATAGGGAATCCCCGCATCCATGGCGAGCTTGATGAGATTGATGATCTCATGAGACTCCACGCAAAATAGATGCGCGCCCAAAATGCGACCGGTATCCAGATCCACCACAGCCTTTAAAAGGCCGCGATCCTCGCCCAGCACTTTAGCCTTGGGAATTGCGCCGGCAGCAAGCGTCCCAACGCCCACATGGGCATACGCTTTGCGGGCGTCTTCTTCGCTCATGCCCACGCGGGAGAACGGAGGGTCCAAAAACACGCTGTACGGCACGGCGCCGCGATTTTCCGTGGTACGGCTTCCGTCACCGAGAAGCTGCGAGCGCACAATGCGGCTGTCATCCAGAGAGATGTAGGTGAACTGCTGTCCCCCCGTCACGTCGCCCATGGCAAACATATGAGGCACGGAGGTCCTGAGGTCGCTGCCAACCCGAACCGCACCGCGATCCGTCAGCGCAACGCCCGCCCGCTCGGGATGCAAGCCCGTCAGCTCCGGACGGCGTCCGGTCGCCGCCAAAACAGCGTCCGCAGACAGTATTTTCTCTGCCCCATTGACCAAAAGGGTGATCTCGCCGTGATCGTCCATATCCCGGACGCGCTGCGTCTCCGCGCCCATCAGGAAGTGCACACCGCGGCTTTCCAGATCCGCCAGCACCGCCGCAGCCATCTCCCGGTCTTCTCTGGGCAGGAACGTGGTTCCGTGCTGCACCAGTGTGACCTGAGAGCCAAAGTTTACATAATACGATGCAAATTCCAGCCCGATATATCCGCCGCCAATGATGACCAGATGCTGAGGCAGCGCGTCCCGCTCCATCAGGGAGGTGCTGGTGACCAGATACCGGCTTTCAGCCAGTCCCGGCACCGAGGGAAGCGCAGATTGCGCGCCCGTGTTGATGAAGAGATATTCACCCCGCAGCTTTGTGACAGTGCCGTTTTCAGCGGTCACAGAAACCGTGTGTTCATCCACAAATTCCGCAGACCCCACCAGCACGTCTACGCCGCTGTGGACTGCCTTTGCATAATTCTTCTCCCGCAGAGCTGCCGTCAGGCGGCGTTTCCCGGCAATGGCAGCGGCATAGCGCTCTGCCTTTTCGGAAAAATCTCCGCCCAGAGCCGCCGACCGGCGGGCCTGCGTTTCCAGATATTTGCTGGGGATGCAGGCAATATTGATGCAGGTTCCGCCAAACATTTTCTCCGAACGCTCCACCAGAGCCACAGACTTTCCCTGACTTGCCAACGCGCCGGCCAGCGTCTTACCGCCTTTTCCAAATCCAATAATAATATGATCGTACTGTTTCATTTTGCATTCCTTTCCGGTTTTAAACCGTTAAAAAGTTCTTGTTCCAAAGCTCCGATTGTGCGTTTTGCCAACTCCATCCGGCACTGTTCGTTGAGATTTTCCACCAGCGCTTCCATGGCGTCGCCCATGCCTGAGGCAACCAGACACTCCATATCCACGCTTCCGCTGCGCCAGCGGAGGTCCACGCAGCGGCTCTCCAGCGCATCCGCAACCTGCAAAAGAGTCATCGCATCCGCGTCCCCGCAAAATTGGTAGCCGCCGCCATCGCCCTCCCGCGCCGTCACAAGTCCCGCTTTTTTCAGCCGGGAGAGGACCTTTCGCACGCGAGCGGGATTCGTGCAGATATTTTCCGCCAAAGCTTCGCTGGACAAGGCCGCATCTTTATGATGCAAATAGACCAGCGCATGGACTGCCACGCAAAATTCACCGTTCATGTTCTACCATTCCTCTCGCTGTTTGTACTGTAACTATATCAGTTACAGATTTGTTTGTATAGGCGCAAATGCAACATTTTTCAAAAAAATCGGGGGACCACTGTCCCCCGGTCTTTATGTACTGAATTTTCAGCTCGTCTCCTCTATGGTATCCGGCTCCAAGATATGCATCATGGAGACTTCATAGGCCACCCGTTCCTCCACGCCATCCTCCGTCACCTTACGATAACCCCGGCTTTGCACACGGCCCTCCAGCGCCAGCACATCGCCCACCTGCTTTTGCCGGGACCGGACCGCAAGCTGCCCCCACGCGATCACCGGCAGATAATCCGCCCGCCCATAGACCGCGCCGCTGGGATTGGAGGGCGAGTTGACATCAAATCGCAGATGCTCCGTCCCAGCGGCGTCCGGCGAAACACAGGCGGTTTGCACAGCGTACCGGTCAGCGTAATCTGGTTGCAGGCCTCCCCTGTCCCCGGCTCCACGGAAAGCGCATACACCGCCAGCACCAGTCGGCTGCCGACGCCGCTGCGGTTATTATAGGAGCGCAACTGACCGAATACCCGCAAAAGTGCGTCCTGAGTGACCTGCTCTTTCAGCGTTTCCGGCAATAAAATTGGCAGCGTGTCCGCCTGACCGGACAGGCGCGGGACCTGCAAAAAGAAGCGAAAAAAGCGTGTGCCATGGTTTTCGTGGGACAGTTCGGGGCTCTCCAGTGCCGTGCCCTCCAGCAAGACTTCGTTTTTGCTGCATGTCGTCATATGTTGTCCACCTCTCGGTCGTGATGTTGCAGTTTATGACCGTTGTGCGGCGGATAGACCTCTTGTATTGGGAGAAAATGAGCGGTATAATCAGCCCATGCAAGGAAAGGTGGATGGCACATGGCAAATCTTTTAGACTATCTGGATTGGCGGGGCGATCTGACGCTGGCCCAATCCCCTTTTAACGAGGTGGATAATCTGATCCTCGCGGAGCTCTCCTTTGTGGATTTCAAGGAGATCGTCCCCAGTCCCGGACAGGGCGACAGCGTTCCCCTCTCCACCGCCGCAGACGCTTTTTTTGCCCGCTTTCCAGACGGGGAAAAGATCGACATGGGGGTTCTGGTTCCCGGAGCCATTCCCGGAATGCTGCGTAAAATGGCGGACTCCGTCCGCTTTC
Organism: uncultured Oscillibacter sp.; assembly: GCA_964553905.1. Taxonomy (GTDB): domain Bacteria; phylum Bacillota; class Clostridia; order Oscillospirales; family Oscillospiraceae; genus Oscillibacter. The sequence goes on along the minus strand of CAZKMN010000167.1, from coordinate 638 downwards.
GCGATATGAAGCTCAACTGCGCTGACCGTGGAGACGGGAGACGGTCTCCTCTACCTCTCCTTCCGGGGAACGGACGACACTCTGGCCGGGTGGAAAGAGGATTTTCACATGGCCTGTCTGCCGGAGATCCCCGCCCAAAAAATGGCCTTACAATATGTGAAGGATGTGGCTCGCCAGTTCCCGCGAAAAAAGCTGCGGTTGGGCGGACACTCCAAGGGCGGCAATCTGGCCGTTTACGGCGCGGTTTTTTGCCCTGTGGCCATCCAAAGACGCATCCACGCCGTCTGGTCCAACGATGGTCCGGGCTTCCACAATGATATTTTGGATCTGCCGGAGCACAGGCGTGTGGCTGAGCGGATCACCTCCATCGTGCCCAAATCCTCTGTAGTGGGGATGATGCTGGAGCACGAGGAGGACTATCAGGTGGTGGACAGCAATCAGGTGGGCCTCATGCAGCACGACGGGTTTTCCTGGGCTGTGCTGGGCACCCGCTTCGTCCGTCTCCGCAGCGTCACAAGGCAGGGGCATCTGAACGATCTCACCTTGAAAGAATGGGTCCATCACATGCCTTTGGAGCAGCGGGAAAAATTTGTGGACGGACTTTTTCTTTTTCCCACGATTGAATCATCTTATGCAAA
>CAZKMN010000166.1:0-3788 GCA_964553905.1 uncultured Oscillibacter sp. | reverse complement strand
TACGGGGGGAGTGGTTTCCGGCTTGGGAAAGGGAATTTGTGCGGCGTCTTTGGGGCGTTTGCTCAAGCAGCGAGGGCTTCGGGTACGCAATCAGAAGTTTGACCCCTACATCAATGTGGACCCCGGGACGATGAGCCCCTATCAGCACGGCGAGGTATTTGTCACCGACGACGGAGCGGAGACGGATTTGGATTTGGGGCATTACGAGCGCTTTGTGGATGAAAATCTCTCGGGAAACAGCTCCGTTTCCTCCGGAAAAATTTATTGGTCCGTGCTGAATCGGGAACGTCGGGGAGATTATCTGGGAGCAACGGTGCAGATCATTCCCCACATCACCAACGAAATTAAAAGCCGCGTTTATGCCATGGCCGCGGAGAACGTGGACGTGGTCATCACAGAGATCGGCGGCACGGTGGGGGACATCGAGTCCCAGCCGTTTTTGGAGGCGATCCGTCAGGTGGCCTCGGAGCAGCCCCGGGGCGACGTGCTGTTTATCCATGTGCCGCTGATTGTGCAGATTCCGGGTTCGGGAGAGCTGAAAAGTAAGCCCACGCAGCATTCGGTCAAGGAATTGCTCAGTTTAGGCATCCAGCCAGACGTGCTGGTTTGCCGCTGCGATGCGCCGATTTCCGAGGAAGTGCGGCGGAAGATTGCCCTTTTTTGCAACGTGGAGGCGGACTGCGTGATTCAAAATACCACCGCCGAGACACTCTATGAGGTGCCGCTTCTGATGGCCCAAGAGGGGCTGGACGAGGTGGTCTGCCGGAAGCTGGGCCTTTTGACGGGCCCGTGTGATCTGCGGGAATGGCGCGCTATGGTCCACCGGGAAAAAGCTGCGTCCCGTCGCGTGACGATCGCTCTGGTGGGAAAATATACGCAGCTTCATGACGCGTATCTCTCCGTGGTGGAGGCTTTGAACCATGCCGGCGCCGCGCAGGACGCGGTGGTGGACATCCGGTGGGTGGATTCCGAGACGGTGACGGAGGAGAGTGCCCCGGAGGTTTTGCGCGGCGTCAGCGGGATTTTGGTGCCCGGGGGCTTCGGAGATCGAGGCGTGGAGGGCATGATCGCCGCCATTCGCTATGCTCGGGAGAAGCGAGTGCCCTATTTTGGCATTTGTCTGGGAATGCAGATGGCGGTGGTGGAATTTGCCCGGCATGTGCTGGGATTAAAGGATGCCGATTCCGCCGAATTTTCCGAGACGTGCGCCCATCCCGTGATCTCCCTGATGCCCGATCAGGCCCATGTGACCGAAAAGGGCGGCACTATGCGCCTTGGCAGGTATCCCTGCGTGCTGAGCGAAAGCAGCCGCAGCCGCGCTCTGTACGGCGCTTCGGAAATTTCCGAGCGTCACCGCCATCGCTTTGAGTTCAACAACGAATATCGGGCGGCTATGGAGAAAGCGGGCATGATGCTGGCGGGACTCTCACCTGACGGACGGCTGGTGGAGATCATCGAGCTGCCGGAGCATCCGTGGTTTGTGGGGTCCCAGTTCCATCCGGAATTCAAATCCCGGCCCGACCGTCCCCATCCGCTGTTTTGGGGCTTTGTGCAAGCTGCCCTTGAAAAACGAGAGAGCAGGGAAGACGACCTGCCATCTACAAAGAAAGTGGTGCTTTTGTGAATCACTTTTCAAAAATTGCCGCCCAACTGAAGGACTGGCAGATGGACGCCGTTTTACTCACCGGCGAGGCCAACCGCTTTTATGGCTCCGGCTTTCACTCTGCCGGAGGAGACGGCGTGGCGCTGGTGTGCCCCCAGAGAGCATACTATTTGACGGATTCCCGCTTCACGGAGGCTGCAAGCCGCGCAGTTTTGGGCGCTGAAATTTTGGAGATCGGCGCGGGACGGGGATATTCCGTGGTGCTGGGAGAGCTGGTGGAGCGGGAGAAGATCCGGCGACTGGGCTTTGAGGATGGGGCCATGACGGTGGCGGACTGGGAGCGCTATCGCAAGGCGCTGCCTTGCGAATTGATTCCTGCCTCCGAGCCGTTGCTGGGGCTGCGGAGCGTAAAGAATGAAGAGGAGCTGGAGACGATGATCGCCGCCCAGCGGATCGCAGAGCGGGCGCTGACAAAGATTTTGGAAGAGATTCGCCCCGGCGTGACGGAAAAGGAGATCGCCGCACGCATCCAGTATCTCATGCTCCACTTTGGCGCGGAGGACATGTCCTTTGACCCCATTGTGGTCTCCGGGCCCAATGGCAGTCTGCCCCACGGCGTACCGGGAGAGCGGGTGTTTCAAAACGGCGATTTTGTGACCATGGATTTTGGCTGCGTGTATCACGGCTACTGCTCCGACATGACCCGGACGGTGGCGGTGGGCTATGCCACAGAGGAGATGCAGGAGATCTATCAGGTGGTTTTGGCGGCGCAAAAGGCGGGAATCGACGCCGTGCGGAGCGGGCGCTCCGGGTTTGAAATCGACAATGCGGCTCGCCGCGTCATTGCTGACGCGGGCTATGGGGCGTTTTTTAGCCACAGCTTCGGCCATGGCGTGGGCGTTGAGATCCACGAATCGCCCAACGCCTCGCCCATGAATCAAAAGCCAATGCCTGCCGGAGCCGTCATCTCCGCCGAACCGGGCATCTATCTGCCCGGCAAACTGGGCGTTCGCATCGAGGATGTGGTGCTGGTCACGGAGCAGGGATGCAGGAATTTGACAAAAGCGCCAAAAGAACTTTTAATTTTGTGAAAAAATTTGCAAAGCGGCACGGGAAGTAATCGTTTCCGCGTGCCGCTTTGCGCTGCCTGCCCGTTGACAAAGAGCCAACGGGGCCGCATAATCAAGGGAGAAGAACGCGATGAAGGAGAAGTGCTTGCATGGATACCATTTACATTACCGGACATCGAAACCCGGATACCGATTCCATCGTCTCGTCCATGGCTTACGCTGCGTTGAAAAATGCGCTGGGGGACCGCCAGTATCAGGCGGCGCGTTTGGGGCAGATCAGCGATGAGACGCAGGCGGTTTTAAGTCGCTTTGGCTTTCAATCGCCAAAACTCATCAGCGACGTGCGAACGCAGGTCAAGGACTTAGACTACGATACCCCCACCACGCTGTCTGCTGCCGCGACCATCAGCCGGGCGTGGCAGATGATGCAGACGGACAAAATTTCCGCGATCCCCGTGGCCAATGAGGATGGAACGCTGTATGGAATGCTCTCCGCCGGCGACGTGGCCAATTACGACATGACCTCCGTCCGCAATGCACAGGTGGGAGAGGTGCCGGTTTATAACCTGCTGTCCGTGCTGGAGGGAAAGATTCTCAACGAGGGCGGAAAGCTCAAGGACGTGATTACCGGCGAGGTCACCATTGCCCTGCCTGCCGGACGGGAAAATCTGATGTTTTCAGACCCCAACAGCATCGTGATCTGCGGCGACCAGCCGGACATGATCCGCCGGGCGCTGGAATTGCAGGTGAGCTGTGTGGTGGTGTGTCAGGCGGAGGTGAGCCGGGAGCTGCTGGAGATCGAGACGGATTCCTGCATCATCTCCACGCCCTATGACGCCTATCGGGCGGTGCGGCTGATTTGCCATGCGCTGCCGATTTCCCGCATCTGCAAGAGTCAGGATCTGGTCTGCTTCCACTTGGATGACTACATTGATGATGTGCAGGACACCGTGCTGGAAAGCCGCTTCCGCGCCTATCCCATTCTGGACGACGAGGAGCATGTGGTGGGCACGCTGTCGCGCTTCCATCTGCTGCGCCCCCGGCGCAAGCAGGTGGTGCTGATGGACCACAACGAGCGGGCGCAGTCTGTGATGGGACTGGAACAGGCGGAAATT
>CAZKMN010000165.1:0-3823 GCA_964553905.1 uncultured Oscillibacter sp. | reverse complement strand
GTATCTCACATCAGGTGTTGCTTTTTAAATCCGTCAGCGCATTTGACGCTTACCTTTATGGCACGTGTTCGCATTTAATAACCGCGCTCTTTTAAGTCGGCAGCGAGGTTTACATAAAATTCTCGCACATCGAATCCGGTCATGTTCTCCCGATAGAGATCCACCATATCCCCATGGGAGATTCCCCGCTTTCCAGCGGGCTCCAGCAGCGTAAAAGAGCTGCCCCAGCGAGCGGATTCTATGGACACCAAGCCGTCATTTTCCCCGTCAAAATGTTTCACAACAGGATAGGTGCCGTTCAGGGGGAATCTGCCGCTTTGCGCCTTTTTGCAATAAGACATCACGCTTTCATACAGCACGCCCTGTGCGTCCGGCGTCTGTTCGTTGCGGGCAAGGCATGCCGACTCCGTCAAATCCGTAACGGCAGCCAAAAAGTCCGGAGACGCATCGCCCAACTTCTTGAGCGTGGCATTATAGGTTTCCGCAATCTTTTCCAGCGCCTTTCCGGGCGTTTTTTTCAAAAGATATTCCGCAAAAACGCATCCGCGGTGAGGCGTATTGATGGTCGTAAGCGACGCCACATACGGCGCAGCACCGCCATGCGTGATGGCTGCACGGGCATCCAGACCGCCCTTGGAATGGGCAAGAATATTCACTTTCTCACAGCCCGTCTCGTCCACGATCTCCCGAATGCGCTCAGCCAGCTCCCGGCCGGAATCCTCCACGGAAGCCGCAGACTGCTGCTGTCCATAATAGATCGTTGCGCCGTTTCGCTTCAATTCCTTCGGAATGCGTCCCCAATAATTGAGAAAACGGAAATCGCGAAAAAATACGCCGTGTACCAGCAGCAGCGGATACGCCGTCTTGCAGATCTCGCTCTCTGCGCGAACCTCATCCAGCTCCCACTTTTCGGTTTCAACCTCCACCTCATCCGAGACAATGCGGATGATTTTCAACAAATACCAGATGTTCACACCCGAAATCCAGCCGCACAGCGCCGCCAAAACGCGATGCTTCACGCCAAGTTGCACAGAAGTTATGTAAACTCTTATCATGCCGTTCCAAAAGAGAACCGCTTCCATCAAAATTGCAATGGAAGAGACCACCAGCGCTGATGTGAGCATTGTCGCCAACCAGTGCGGTCCTGCCACAAGCTCTCGCATCTCAGGCGCAAGGCTTAGCATGCCTTGTAAGCCCAGTGCAATCTGCACGCCCATCCAAAGGGTATTGACGGTCGCGGTGATGAGAAATAGCCGCAGCAGCTCGCATCCGCTGGACAAAAGCCAGATCTGCTCCGTGGGCGCTTTCCGAAAGAGCGGGCGGCGATTCACGCCCCAAAAAACAGCAAGACAGCCAAGTGCGTAGAGCGGGCCAAATACGCCGTAAGCGTGTGCAGCCAAAGGTTCCATTGCAAGCAGCAGCAAAATCACATTGACAAATCTTCGCACAAGTTTCACAAGAATACCTCATTTTTCTTTGGCTCAATAAAGTTTTTTTCCAACATCGAAACATGAGATAAAAATGCGGGATCGTCAAAGTATTTTGCATTTTTTGTGCATTTCCGCACGCAAGCCTGACATTTAATACAGATTCCCGTCACATTTGCGACATTTTTCGGATCAATGGCTCCCATGGGACAGACACGGGCACACACGCCGCAGTTGGTACAGCGGGCAAGATTTGTCTGTGGCTTCGCTTTCAGGAAATTGACTGCCTGTCCATCCACGCCCTTTGGAATATAATAGGGGGCGTTGGGGTCCCCGGGGACACAAATCGGTGGCGGCGGTGAATCCAAGCGTTCCATTTTTTGAATAATTGCCTGAGCAAACGCATCGATTTGGCGGCGATCCTCGTAGTCCGGGCGGCCAAAGCCAAGGGTATCCGTAAATGCATGGCGCCCCACAAAGGCAGCAGCCGCCAGCGTGTGAAAGCCATCGCGTTGCAAAACAGCGCAAAGCTCAGCCAGCGCATGATCGTAGTTGCGATTCCCAAACAGTACCACCGGCACAGTGAGAGCTCCCCCGCCTTGAAGCCGTGTGCTCCAAAAAGGCAACAGTTTATTGGGGACACGACCGGCATAGGTTGGCGTCCCCGCAATGACCAGATCTTTATCTGTAAAGGAATAATCCTGTTCATGCATTGCAGGGTGTGTGATATCCAGCCTTTGAATTGGCAAATCCCCCTTGCTCGCCACAGTTTCAGCCAGTTGGCTGACTACGCGATCCGTGCAACCAGTTGCGCTGTAAAAAAGCGCAATGACCCGATCAACCTGCATCGTATCCCTCCTGTTTGTCAAACAGGCATCCCGCATTGCAGGATGCCTGTTGGCTGTTTATAGTGAAAAATCCGTTTTTTCCAGTCGCTCTGTATCCAACACTGCGGGGCGCGGCGGTACTCGCTTCAGGGGGTCGTACCGAAAAGCGCGGCAATGATCCTCCATGGGCACGATCCCCCGCTTCACACAGGCTACCTCCCGATCGTTAATCTGCTGTCCCTTGCGGCAATACGCGCAGCGAGGATCAATATTTTTCCGAAATAACACGCAAGGTTTCCCCCTTTACATTCGTTGGTTTACATCGTGTAGAGTTTGACTTCTTTCTCTTCCACCGCCAATTTGATCTGCGTAATAGGCGCTTCGTAGGACGCAATGATTTTTGTGGCAATGGAATCCTCCAGCTCCTTTTGAATCGTACGGCGGAGATTTCTCGCACCATAGGTCAGAGAGTAGGAGCGATCGGCCAGCCAGCTCAAGAGCTCGTCGTCATATGTCAGCGTGATGCCCTTTTCCCTGAGAGAATCCACCAGCTCGCCCAGCATGATGCGGGCGATGCCGTGAAAGCTCTCCTCGCTGAGGCGCTTGAAGCAAATCACAGCATCCACACGGTTGATAAATTCGGGGCGCAGGAACTGCTCAAGGGCTTTCATGGCGCGGGCCTGATCTTGATCGTTGACTGTGCGACCAAAGCCCACCGTGCCCTCCTTGGTGGCGCTGCCCGCATTGGAGGTCATGACGATGATCGTATTTTCAAAGTTGACTTTCCGCCCGTGAGAATCCGTCACTTCGCCATCGTCCAGAATTTGCAGCAGCACGTTCAGAACATCCGGGTGGGCCTTTTCGATCTCATCAAACAAAATGACAGCATAGGGCTTCCTGCGGATTTTCTCAGTCAACTGTCCGGCCTCGTCATACCCCACATAGCCGGGAGGCGATCCAACAATACGGGAAACGGAGTGTTTCTCCATAAATTCGGACATATCCAGACGAATCAGGGCATCGGGGGTATTGAAAAGATCCGTTGCAAGTTGTTTGACGAGCTCGGTTTTTCCAACACCGGTGGGGCCCACGAAAATAAAGCTCACAGGCTTATGCTTGGGCGAGATGCCGACGCGGTTTCTGCGGACAGCCGCAGAGACGGCGGAGATGGCTTCGTCCTGCCCAATGATATGACTTTTCAACCGCTCTTCCAGTTGAGAGAGGCGCTGGAATTCCTGTTCCCGGATGCGGGAGGCCGGAATTTTGGTCCACAGCTCAATGACATGGGCGAGATTTTCCATGGATAGCTGCGGATCGCCCTTCTCGCAAAGGGCAGAATATTCCGTATTGAGTTGAAGCTCCTTGCTTTTTAAAAATGCCATGCGCTCATAGTCCGGCTCCGCGCCATCCTGTGCGTTTTGTTCCTCCAGCATGGTCCGCTCTTTTTCGTAATCATCCAGCTCTCGTTGGATCTGCATACGCCGGGAAATATCTGGGTCCTTCAGATTCAAATCGGAGCAGGCCTCATCGATCAGGTCGATGGCCTTATCCGGCAAAAACCGGTCCGTG
>CAZKMN010000164.1:1742-3921 GCA_964553905.1 uncultured Oscillibacter sp. | reverse complement strand
AAGGACGTGTTTTTCATGCCCAGCACAGCGGCTTTCTGGTTCATCAGCGCAACAAACCCAGCCTGCGTGCCGCCCACGTGGTCCGCGATTGCCACAGCCGCGTCGTTTCCGGAGCACAGCAGCAGCCCGTAAAGCAGCGCCTCCAGCGTCAGCTCCTCCCCCTCGTGCAAATACATGGAGGAACCCTCCGCCAGTGTGGCGTCCCGCTTCACGCGCACCACGTCGGAAAGAGTCCCTTCCTCAATGGCGACAAGCGCAGTCATAATTTTAGTCGTGCTGGCAATCAGCATGCGTTCATCCGGATTTTGCTGGTATAACACGCGGCCACTTTCCACGTCCATCAGCACAGCAGAAGACGCAGAAGTGTTGATTGCAAGTGCATGACAAGTGAAATTACTAAACAGTATCAAAAGGCCGAAAAAGGCCGCAGCAATTCGTTTTCCGCCTGAGAGCAAGAGCCATCACCTCATCGTTTGGATGAGGATAGTATACCCCGGTCAGCAGGTTTCTTCTTCTTGCTTTTTGTCGAAATATTTTTCCACTTTATCCATGATATCGGGAACCATCTCAACCACGCGGTCCACCGTGGATACAGGCGGAACAGCCACAGGCAGTACGCGCGTTGCGCCGTCCTTAATGACCAAAAAGGCAACCGGGTCGATTTTGACGCCAGCAGCACTTCCGCCCCCGAAATTTTCCTTCGGGGAGGTCTTACCATAGTCGCCGCCGCCGCTTCCAAATCCAAAGCTGACCTTGGAAATGGGAATCAGCGTCACGCCGTCCGGCGTTGTGATCGGTTGACCCACAATGGTGTTGGTATCGACCATTTCGTGAATTTTTTCCATGGTCGAACGCATCAAATCATGGAGGGGGCTTTTCTTGTCCATCGGAGTGTCCATTGGATACCTTCCTTTCCCTTATGCGGCAGCGTTGCCCACAGGATTTTCCGGTGCGGGCTTCTGCGAATTCTGCTTTTTTGCTTTCTTTTGCTCTTTCAAAAACCATTTGACCGCCGGAATTCCAAGCTGCATTCCCACAGCGAGCAAGGTTCCAAGGCGGATGGAAAGCCCAATTTCGCCGGCGGTTTTCGTCTCCGCCGCGTCAAAATCAATGCCTACATGGATGGATGGGTGCGGAATGGAGATCATCTGCTCCAGCGGAGGCATCACAGTCCACACGGCCATATGCAGCTTTCCGTATTGCTCTGCGGCTGACGCGGGGTCCTGTGCCCCGCCCACTGTCAAAGAGATCGTCAGCGGATCAAGCCGGATACTGCGTCGGGTGCGGCGCAGCGCTTTTTTTCCCGCGGGGATCAGCACGTCCATTGCGCTGTGCAGCGAATCGCGAAGTGGAAGCTCCTTGAGACATTTCGCGGCGCTCGTGGCACTTTTTTTCCTGTGTACGCTCTTTGGGGAGGCAGCCGGTTTCTTCTTTTCCGGCTTTTTCTTCTCTTTTTGCGGCACAAGCTGTATCGAAAATGGGCCCACTACCAGCTTTGCCGTAGCGCCTTGGGGCCCGAACGCAGAAAAAACGCCCAGCCGAATACGCGCCAATCCGATCGCGAGCAATGTCAAGATGCCCAGCGTTATCCAAAGTCCGTGCAAAGCCATCACCTCCCCGCTGTTGCATGCAGCGCATTACGGCGCATCCTGCCCCTCAATCTGGTCAGCTCCCGAGCTTCTCTCGCAGGCCGGCAGGTCCGCAGAGTCCACGATCTCGCCGCTGTCGCTGAGGCGCATCTGTCCCTCTCCGCCAAGATCTGGCATTTCCGGCAGCTCCTCCAGACTGGAAAGATGGAAGGCCCGCAAAAATTGGGGGGTTGTCCGGTAGAGGTGAGGCCGTCCGGGCACCTGAAGCCGGCCGCATTCCTCAATGAGCTTTCGCTCCAGAAGCAGTCCCATGGTATAGGCGCTGTCCACGCCTCGAATCTGATCGACAAACGCCCGAGTGGTGGGCTGATAATACGCGATGATGGTCAAAGCCTCCAGAGCCGGCTGGCTCAGCTTGGCAGGCTTTCGGATTTCAAAGGCCTTACGAATCACATCCGCATAATCCGGTGAGGAACAAAGCTGCCAGCAATCCTCGATCCGCAGCAGACGCATCCCACGCCGCTCATAGGCGTAGTAGTCCATCAGCTTTTGCAGGAAATCCTAATTTTATAGATTTTGATTTTCTAAAA
>CAZKMN010000164.1:0-1732 GCA_964553905.1 uncultured Oscillibacter sp. | reverse complement strand
TGCTCCACGGTAGGCCTGTCCAGTTCCAGCGCCACGCAGAAACGATCCACCTGCACCGGTTCTCCGGATGCAAACAGGATGCCCTCAATGGCGGATTCTATTTCTTTCATCTCCATGCTTTCCAAGGCTCTCCTCACAATGTCAGATTGTCCGGCAAATCCCGTTCCTGACGAACGGTACAGTCTGTCTCAGACCCGGCCAGATGGATCATGCAGGCACGGCAGAGCTCCAGCACCGCCAAAAAGGTAGCCACAACCTCGCTGCGGCTGCGATTTCCGTGAAAGAGCAGGCGAAAGCGAGTGATCCCGTGCTCTTTCAATCGCCGCAAGATTTCCCGTGCCTTGCTCTCCACCGGATACGGCTCGTGCTGGACAATGCTTTGAAACGCTGCTTTAGGCGGCGGAAGCGTTCGCTCTGATCGGGTACGGATCTCTGCCATTGCCAAAACCAGATCGCCGGGGGCCTGCGCGTATTCGTAAATTTTCCCACGCTCCATGGGTTCCGGCCCACGCATCATAATATTGCGGCCAAATTCCCCCATCGGTTGAAGCCGAGCGCTCAACGTTTTGACTTTTGCATAATTTTCGTTGCGGCGGCGTTCCTCCAACGATTGGATCAACGCGTCCATCTCACTTTGCGCCTCTTCATCCTCGATGGACAGCAGCATCCGCGTCTTGATGTACATCAAGTGGGAGGCCATGGTAATAAAGTCGCTGGCAACATCCAGATCCAGCTTCTGCCGAGCCTCCAGCCAGGCGAGATACTGGTCCAAAATGCGCGAAATGGAAATATCCTGAATCTCCATTTTGTTCTTACTGAGCAGAAACAAAATGAGATCCAACGGGCCCTCAAAATCCTGCATTTCCGTCTCCGCCCGGGAGCGAACGACTTTTTCCAATTTAAAGACCGGATTTTCCAACCGCTCCACCTCAAAAAATCAAATTTACCAATCCGCTGTAAACGCCTGAGATTGCGCGTCCGATCAGCCCTCCGCCGACCCCTGTAAAGGATAGCGCCAGCAGCACCAGCATCCCATATCGCTCATAGCGCATCAGCGTAAAATAGCTCTCATCCGGCAACAGCGCGCCCAAAACCTTTGCGCCATCCAGCGGCGGAATCGGCAGCAAGTTAAAGAGCCCTAGACCCAGAGAAAGTGGCGTAAGCGTATAAACGAAAAAGGAAAAAGCCGCGTCCCACGCTGTGGTATAAGGGGCGTAAAGGTAAATTACTTTCCCCACCAGCAGGGCTGCAATTGCCAGCAAAAAGTTGGAAACCGGCGCGGCCAGTGCGGTCAGGGCCATGCCCTGCTTGGGCTTTTTGAAATAGCGAGGGTCCACCGGCACCGGTTTTGCCCAGCCAAATCCCACCACAAACATCATGGCAAGGCCAAACCAATCAATGTGGCGCAGAGGATTTAAGCTCAGCCGATGCATACTTTTAGCGGTGGGATCTCCCAGCTTCAGCGCCGCAAGCCCGTGGCAAGTCTCATGGATTGTCAGGCAGATGAAAATGGCGCTCACGCGCAAAACAACATCCCAGAGGGATGCAAAATCCAACGTCTGAAAAAGAGTTTGCAAATAATGCAGCATGGTATTCTCCTGTTGAAATTGCCTGAAAGATGTTTGCATTATACCAGATTTCCGCATCCAATTCAAGGAAAATCCCAGAGTTGCCACCAAGTCAAAACCTCCGGCTAAGCCGGAGGCTTGAGTAAGCCCTATAAGGGCATGAT
>CAZKMN010000163.1:1241-3921 GCA_964553905.1 uncultured Oscillibacter sp. | reverse complement strand
ACTGGGCTTTTAATGTTTCCTTTTTTAGTGTCTACTTTTCCTTGACAGGTTCATCGGACAGAAGTCCGGCTCTTTCTTTATTTGGAACCGCAGCCCTTGCAGGCTCCGCAATTTCCGCCGCAGCCGCCCTTGTGACGGGTGCAAAAGCGCAGCGCTGCCAGCAGCCAAAGGCCCAGCCCTGTTAAAATCAAGCCTTCCATAAAATCCTCCTTATACCAGAAAAAGCGCTATGCGATAGACCAGAAATGCCACAACCCAAGCAACGGCGCATTGCCCCAGCGCAACCCCGGCGGCGCGAGTGCCGGAGCCAAGCTCCCTCTTGACGGCGGAAATAGCCGCAATGCAGGGGGTGTAGAGTAGCGTGAACACCAAAAAGCTCACGGCTGTGACTGGGGTAAAGAGCCCGCTCAGAGCCTGCACCGTGACGTCGCTTCCGGAGCCGGTCAGGATGCCCAGCGTAGAAATCACGGATTCTTTGGCGATAAAGCCGGTGATGAGAGCGGTGGAAACCCGCCAGTCGCCAAAGCCCAAAGGCGCAAACAGCGGCGCGATCCACGCCCCCACAAAGGCCAGCAGGCTCTGGGTGCTGTCCGTCACCAAATTGAGCCGGGTGTCAAAGGTTTGCAGGAACCACACGGCAATGGTGGCAATAAAAATGATGGTAAATGCCCGTGTCAAAAAGTCCTTGGCCTTGTCCCAGCAGAGCTGCGCCACACTTTTGGCAGAGGGAAAGCGATAGTTGGGCAGCTCCATGACAAAGGGAACGGGGTTGCCGCGAAAAGCGGTTGCGCTGAGAATTTTGGCGGCAATCACCCCCACCAGAATTCCGAGAAGATACAGGCCCATCATCACCAAAGCGCCGTGCTTGGGGAAAAAGGCGGCGGTAAAAACGGCGTAAATGGGAATTTTAGCCGAGCAACTCATAAACGGCGTCAGTAAAATCGTCATGCGCCGGTCCCGCTCAGAGGCCAGCGTCCGGGTGGACATGATGGCGGGGACGGAGCAGCCAAAGCCGATCAGCATGGGCACAATGCTGCGTCCGGACAGACCCATTTTTCGCAGAAGCTGATCCATGACGAAGGCCACCCGCGCCATATACCCCGTGTCCTCCAAAATCGAGAGGAAGAAAAACAGCACCACAATGATAGGTAAAAAGCTCAAAACGCTGCCCACACCGGCAAAAACGCCATCAATTACCAAACTGTGCACCACGGGATTCAATCCGTAAACTGTCAACGCATTGTCCGTGGCGACGGTGAGCGCATCAATGCCGGAGGCCAGCAAGTCGGAGAGAACCGGCCCAAAGACATTGAAGGTGAGGTAAAAAATCCCCAACATGGTGACAAAAAACAGCGGCAGCGCCCCGTATTTTCCCGTGACGACCCGGTCGATGGCCTCGCTGCGGCGGCGCTCCCGGGATTCCCGGCATTTGACCACGGTTTTTTCACAAACGCCGGCGATAAAGGCGTAGCGCATGTCGGCAAGAGCGGCGTTTCGGTCCATGCCGTGTTCGGCCTCCATCTCCTGAATGCCGTGCTCCAGCAGCTCCATCTCGTTTTGGTCCAGTTCCAGACGGGTGAGGATGTCCGGGTCGTCCTCGATGAGCTTGGTGGCGGCAAAGCGCACCGGAATGCGAGCGGCCTGTGCGTGATCCTCAATCTGGTGAATGACCGCGTGAATGCAGCGGTGCACCGGCCCGGGGGAGCAAAAGTCGGTCACTTGGGGATACACTCTGTTTTTCGCCGTTTGAACAGCCAGCTTCACCAGCTCCTCAACGCCCTCATTTTTTGACGCGGAAATGGGAACCACCGGAATGCCCAGCGCCGCCGACATCCCGGGAATGTCGATGGTTCCGCCGTTGGCGGAAACCTCGTCCATCATGTTCAGAGCCAAAACCATGGGAATTCGCATTTCCAGCAGTTGTAAGGTGAGATAGAGGTTGCGCTCGATGTTGGTGGCGTCCACAATGTTGATGATGCCGTCCGGCCGTTCGTTTAAAATAAAATCCCGCGTGACGATCTCCTCGGGCGTGTAGGGCCGGATGGAGTAAATGCCGGGAAGATCGACCACCGTGCAGTCCTTCTGCCCCCGAATGGCGCCGGATTTTTGATCTACGGTAACGCCGGGGAAATTGCCCACATGCTGATTGGAGCCGGTGAGCTGATTGAATAGCGTGGTCTTGCCGCAGTTTTGATTTCCAGCCAGTGCAAAAATCATATTGCCGCCTCCACTTCGATGTTGCGGGCGTCCTCTTTACGCAGCGTGAGGGAATAGCCCCGCACGCGCAGCTCCAAGGGATCGCCCATGGGGGCGGTCTTCGTGATGCGGACCACGGTTTTGGGAATCAGTCCCATGTCCAGAAGGCGGCAGCGCAGCGGCCCCTGTCCGCCCACGGCGGTGATGACGGCGTCCCGATCCAGTGCAAGCAGATCTAAAGTCAAATTCTGTTCCTCCTCAATGGTTAGTGTCTTCTAACTGCAAAAATCATACCATAGGGAGTTAGCCACGTCAAACTGCAAATTGCAAAAAAATAAACAGACTTTTTTCGCCAAATTGTGGATGTTAGCCAAAACTAACTTTGCGAGCAATGACCATGCTCTTGCACAGAGGGAGGACCGTGTGGTATACTCGCCGTGAGGTGAACGATATGCTGACTTTCAATCATTTTAATTTTAACGTT
>CAZKMN010000163.1:0-1231 GCA_964553905.1 uncultured Oscillibacter sp. | reverse complement strand
TGGACGCTTCGCTGGCCTTTTATCGGGAGGCTCTGGGCCTCACGCCGGTGGGAGAACAGAAACGGGCAGCGGACGGCAGTTATGTCATCACATTTCTGGGGGATGGGGCGACTGCCTTCCGGTTGGAGCTGACATGGCTGCGGGACCATCCGGAAAAGTATGATCTGGGGGAGTGCGAATTCCATCTGGCACTTCGGGCGGATGACTATGAAGCGGCCCACGCCAAACATGCAGCCATGGGCTGTATCTGCTATGAAAACCCGGCCATGGGCATTTATTTTATCACCGACCCGGATGGCTATTGGATTGAGATCATCCCCACTCGCTAAAAAGTTGAATCGCAAAAAAGTGCGCCCACAGGGAGGTAAACTCTCCTTGCGGGCGCTGTTTCGTTGCCAAATCGAATCAGGAAACGCTGGGGGTGAAGCCCAGATCGTCCAGCTCGCTGAGCGCGGTTTGGACGCCTGCGTCGTCGACCAAGACCTTTTTTTCTGCAAGGCTGACGGAAAATGTCAGATGGGCGGCGGTGAGGGCAGTCGTGATTCGCTTGACGCAGTTTTCGCACATCATGTCGGGAACGGAAATGGTTGTCATGGTTTCATACCTCTCTATTTCATCAATTTTTGAATGGTGGACAGCAGGTCGTCCACGACCTCCAACTGTCCGTTTTGAATGTCCCGTACCACGCAGGTGCGGATGTGGTTGCCGAGTAATTCCCGTGAAAAGGCGTTCAGGGCAGATTGAATGGCAGAGACTTGCGTTAAGATATCCGTGCAGTAAGCCTCCTTTTCCACCATGCCTCGCACGCCTCGCACCTGTCCTTCAATCCGGTTGAGCCGTTTGAGTAGGGCGTCAAATTCCGGCGCTTCCCGGTGCTTGTGGCGGCAGGGGCAGCCCTCGCCGGGGATGGGGGGCAGCTCCTCGGGCGAAAGCCCCAGCTTGTCTCGCATCAGACGCAAAACCTCGGGGGAGTAATCGGGTGATTTGTCCATGCTGTGACCTCCTTATAATTTTGCACGGCTCAGCCGCAGAGCGTTGCCTACCACGCACACGGAGCTGAGAGACATGGCGGCGCCGGCAAACATGGGAGAGAGCAGAGGACCGCCGAAGAGATACAAAAGTCCAGCCGCAAGAGGAATGCCCACCGTGTTGTAGCAAAAGGCCCAAAAGAGGTTTTGCTTGATGTCCCGCAGCGTCAGGCGGCTGAGATGCAGCGCCCGGGGAACGTCGG
>CAZKMN010000162.1:0-3948 GCA_964553905.1 uncultured Oscillibacter sp. | reverse complement strand
CAGCTTTCGCCCCTCCGTCAGCCGATGAACGTCATATCCCTGTCCGATCCGCAGCATCATGCTTCCTCCCTCGCGTGCAAAATAGCCTCTGCCAAAACAAAATCCCCCGGGGTTGTGAGTTTCAGATTGCTCTCATCCCCGTCCACCAGATACACCACTTTCCCAAGCCGCTCCACAGCGGCGCAGTCGTCCGTGCAGGAAATTTCCTTCGCCAGCGCATCCTGTAAGGCTGCCTTCAAAAGCTCCGCGGAAAACACCTGCGGCGTCTGGACCGCACGTAAACGCGCTCTTTCCAGTGTGTGCGTCACGGCTCCATCCGGTCCAACCTCTTTTACGGTATCCTTGAGCGCAACCGCAGGCGCCGCAGCGCCGCAGCGAGCAGCCTTCTCGATCACACTGTCGATCAATTCGGGCGTGACCAGCGGGCGCGCACCATCCTGTACAGCTAAAAGCTCCGTCTCTTTGTCGCTTTCCAGCGCAGCCAGCAGGACAGAATGCATCCGCGTCTCTCCGCCGCGAATGACCTTGGTGCATTTTGTGATCCCATATGTATGGCAAAGCTGTGAAACGACCACCAGATCCTCCTCCCGCGTGGAGACAAGGATCGCATCCACTCCGGATGCGCGTTCAAGCGCTTGCAGCGTTCGCGCCAGCACGGGAATTCCATCCAGCGGCTCAAGCAGCTTGTTTACGCCGCCCATGCGGGACGAATTTCCCGCAGCCGCCACCAGTGCAGTACAGCGGGGGCGCTGCGGCGCGCGAAATTTTTTCAAAAACGGAAACATATGCGTTTAATCCTCTCCCATTGAGCGTTTGTCTGCTTCGCAAAAAAGCATCACGTGGTCGATCTGCTCTTCCACGTCGGAATATGGCCTTTTTTCTGTCATTCCAACCTCGGAAACAAAAATTTGTCTGGCATTTCGGAGCATTTTGCGCTCACCCGTGGAAAGTCCCCGGCGAGCATCGCGGACCATCAGCGCCTTAATGACTCGCGCGACTTCATATAAATCGCCGCTTTTCACCCGCTGCATATTCTCCCGATACCGCTTGTTCCAGTTTGAGTCGGAATCCACCTCCATAGCAGGAATGGACTGCATCAACGTCTCAACCTCCTCCGAGGACAGCGCCGCTCGAATACCGATCGCCTCGCTGTTTGCAACGGGTATTTTTAAAAGTAAGCCGACCAGAGGCATCTGGAATACATAGTATTCCTGCGTATGCCCCGCAACGGTTTCCCGCACAATCGTATCAATGATTCCGGCCCCGTGCATGGGATGTACAACCAGATCTCCAACGCTGAACATAACACCCTTCCCTTTCGGTCCGTGCGGTATCCGCCTCCCGCTTTTTATACTTCTGCGCTGGTTTTATGCCGGATGATTCTCCCTTGTATTATATCCTGTTTTCAAAAGCTTGACAAGCTATTTCCCAAATACTTCAAGTATAGGCCTGACAAATCAAAAGGCCCCGGCAGAGCCGGAGCCTTTTGAAAGGTTCTTATTTCTTGTTGGATTTGCGCCAAATGTGCATTTTCTCTGCCTCTGCGATCAGCTCCTCACGGAACTGGGGATGGGCGATGCCGATGATGGCCTCGGCACGCTCCCACGTAGAAAGGCCCTTCACGTTGACCTTTCCATATTCTGTCACGAGCCAGTGGAGGTTCGTGCGGGTAGCAGTGGTGATGGTCCCCTCCAGCATCGTGGGACGAATGCGGGACTTCATCTGACCGGTCTTTTTATCCATGAATGCAGAAGAGCAGCAGATAAAGCTCTTACCGCCGCGGGCAAGATAGGCGCCCATCACGAAGTCCTGCTGTCCGCCAGCGCCGGAAATCTGGTTGATTCCGGAGGACTCGGAGGAAACCTGACCGTAGAGGTCAATGTCCACAGCGCCATTGATGGAGATAAAGTTCGGAATCTGGGACACCCGGGTAATGTCGTTCACATAGCTGACAGGCGCAGCCATGCACTCGGGGTTGTTGTCCAAAAAGTCATAGAGCTTCTGCGTACCAGCTGCAAACGCATAGGTCTGGCGACCGCAGTCAAAGGGCTTGCAGGCGCCGGTAATCCGTCCGGCCTTGGACATATCCACGAAAGCATCCACGTACATCTCGGTATGAACGCCCAAATCCTTCAGATCGGATTCCGCGATCATCTTGCCGATGGCGCTGGGCATGGAGCCGATGCCAAGCTGCAAGCAGGCGCCGTTGGGGATCTCGGGCACCACCAGATTGGCAACCGCCAAGTCCACCTCGGAAGCAGCGCCGGGTCCGCCAAGCTCTTCAATGGCGGGATTTTCGCCCTCCACGATCATATCGACGTCGTCGATGTGGACGCAGTTGTCGAATCCGCCAAGGCACACAGGCATTTTCTGGTTCACTTCGACAATAATCATCTTTGCGGTATCGCAGACAGCCTTAATGTGGGAGGCGCAGGGGCCGAAGTTGAACCAGCCGTGCTGATCCATCGGGGCCACCTGAATCATGGCGATATCAGGCGCGGAGATGCCGCCGTTGCGGTAGTAGCTGGGCAGCTCGGAATACCGGATCGGCGCGTAAAAAGCAAACCCCTCCTTGATGGCCTTGCGCTCTACGCCGGTCATATGCCAGGAGTTCCAGGTGAAGTGCTCCGCCACGTTGGGCACATCAAAAATAGCGGGACGGCTGGTTAAAATACCACCGCGGATCTTCACATCGGTCAGGTCCTCCGACCGACGGGCCAAGGCTCTATCCAGTGCTTTGGGCGTGCAAACGCTCCAGCCGAAGTCCAGCCACATGCCGGATGCAACAGCTTTCACAGCTTCATCGGCTGTTGTCAGTTTCTGCTTGTATTCGTCCTGATAGCTCATGATGGTTCCTCCTGTTTATGTTCCTTTTTATACAGTTTCTAATTTAGATTGTCAAGATTATAACATGCTGTGCTGGCAATTGCAATCAAAACGTGAAAAAAATCACAAAATTTTTACAGAGAAAAGCAGACCGGATCTCGGTCTGCTTTTCCAGAAAATTCAGCTTACTCAGCGTCAGCGGGCTCCTCGTCAGCGACGGGGTCCAGCAGAGCGCGGATGGAGAGAGAAATCTTCTTCTTCTCCTCGTCGATGGCCGTGATCTTGGCATCCACGATCTGACCCTCGGAAAGAACGTCCTCGGGCTTGTCGATGCGACGGTCAGCAATCTGAGAAATATGGATCAGGCCGTCCACGCCGGGCACAACCTCGGCAAATGCGCCGAAGGTCATGAGCTTCACGATGCGGACAGAAGCAACGTCATTCACGTTGTACTGGTCCATAAAGGACTGCCAGGGATCAACGCCGCGATCCTTAACGCCCAGAGAGATCTTGTGTTTTTCGGGATCATAGGAGATGACATACACATCCAGCGTATCGCCGACCTTGCAGACCTCAGAGGGGGTCTTGATCCGGCTCCAGCTCAGCTCGGAGATATGTACCATACCATCCACGTCGCCGATATCCACAAACACGCCATAGGAGGTCATGGACTTCACCGTTCCGGTGTAGTGCTTACCGACCTCGATATTGGACCAAACCTGCTCCTGCGCGGCCTTGCGGGCTTCATCCAGCACGGAGCGGATAGAGCCGACAACGCGACGACGGGCGCGGTTGACCTCGGTAATACGCAGCTGAACCTTCTGCTTCATCATGGCAGAAAGATCCGCGCCGCGGGGCTGACCGCTCTGAGACGCGGGCACAAACACGCGCACGCCCTTGACGGACACCACGATGCCGCCCTTGTTCTCTTCGGTCACAATGCCTTCGAGAACCGTCTTGTCCTCAACGGCGTTTTCGATGTTCTCCCAGACCTTCACGGCGTCCAGACGCTTCTTAGACAGCTCGGCATAGCCCTCGATGTCGTTGACGCGGACGATGTAAGTCTCGATCTCATCGCCCACATGGACGATGTCCTCTGCCTTCACATTGGGGTCGTCGCTC
>CAZKMN010000161.1:0-4067 GCA_964553905.1 uncultured Oscillibacter sp. | reverse complement strand
CCCGGGGTTTCTTTTTACAGTTTATTTGGTGGTTGATTTTGCCCGGTTCTTCAAAACCCAGTATCCCACCAGCTCCCTGCAATATGTGAAGATCACCGGCGTGCCCACCTCCGGCACCATTATCTACGATGCATTTGGCACCAGCAAATACGGCTCCTCCAAAATTCGCATCACAGCGGACAACTGCAAGGACTATACCTTCTACTTCAGCCCCGATTCCACCAAGGACTACGCTCTTAGCGAGCTGTCCTTCTCCCCCAACGGCTTCAACTACTGCCCCACCATCTCCTTCACCGCATATGGCAGCGGCTCCCGCTCCGTGTCCGGCACCATTCTCATCAGCGTCACGCTGGGCGATGTGCCGGATGTGTACGGCGTGACGCCCAAGGGCACCGCCGTCAGCTTCCCGGCCTCTGCGCTCTCCAGCGCCGTGTCCGCGGGCACCGGCCTCTCGCTGGCCAGCATTCGACTTCTGGCCTTGCCGGAAGCCACAGCCGGTACGGTTTATGTGGGCAGCGGAACCGGGACGAAGGCCAACACTTCCGACCGCTATACCTATGCCAGCGGCTACCAGTCCATCGGACAGCTCCGCTTTGTGCCGGCCGCCAATTTCACCGGCTCTGTGGAGCTTCCCTATCTGGCCTATAACAGCAGCGGCAACCTCATTGCAGGCGGAAAATTCTGTCTGGGCGTTGTGAAAGCCACCCCCAACTTCTCCGATGTGACCGCGTCGTCCTGGTGCTATAAATACGTGGCGGAGATGAGCGATTCCGGCGTGATTGACGGGTATTATGACCACACGTTTCGTCCCAACACAACCGTGACCTACGCTCAGGCGCTCAAGCTCATCATGCTCTCCACGGGCTATTCCGTCCAGTCTCCCACCGGGAGTCACTGGGCCAGCGGCTATCTCAGCCGGGCCAAGAGCGACAACCTCGTCAGCGGAAGCGTGGATCTGGACGCGCCCATCACCCGCCTTGCTCTGGCGCAGCTTGCAGCCAAGGCCATGAAGCTCAGCACCTCGGATCTCTCCAGCGTGAAGCCCTTTACCGACACCTCCGACGTCTATGTGCAGGCGCTCAGCGCCGCCGGCATCGTGGAGGGCTACTTCTCCAACGGGACCAGCACCTTCCGTCCCAGCAGCACGCTGACGCGGGGCCAAATCTCCGCCATCGTCTGGCGGATTCAGCAGTACAGAAAATAAGATTCCGCTCCTTTTCATGCAAAGGGCGGCGATCGTGACTGGTTCACGATCGCCGCCCTTGTTTGTTTTCCCCCTTGGAAAGCTGCTCTCTGCCGCTTTCCTAGGGTTCCATTTTTTCGACAGGCTCAGCCTTCCAGCAAGAGCAGATAGGGCCCATAGCCCTGCGCCTCCATCTCCGCCTTGGGCACAAAGCGCAGCGAGGCGCTGTTGATGCAATAGCGCGTGCCGTTGGGGGACTCGGGGTCGTTGGTGAAGATATGCCCCAGATGGGCGTCGCCCACCTCGCTGCGGACCTCGGTGCGGACCATGCCGTGGGAGGTATCCTCCGCATACCGTACAACGCCCTCGTAGATCGGCGCGGAAAAGCTGGGCCAACCGCAGCCGCTTTCATATTTATCAGCCGAACGGAACAGCGGCTGGCCCGTGGTCACGTCCACATAGATGCCCTCTGCGTCCGTGTCCCAGTATTCCCCGGTGAAGGCCCGCTCCGTGGCGGCATGTTGCGTCACGTCATACTGCTGGGGGCTCAGCGACTGCTTGAGCCGGTCCTGCGAGGGCTTTTCATACCCCGCCTCCGCCGTAATCAGCGCCACCACCGCCTCGATCTCATGCGCCGGGATATGGCAGTAGCCGCTGGGATTTTTCTCAAGATACTCCTGATGATAGGCCTCCGCATCATAGAAATTCACCAGCGGCCCATGCTCCACGGCAAAGGAGGGGTAGTTCTCCTGCTCCGATGCCACAACGCGCTCCACGATCTCCTCGCTGTGTGCGTCGTGATAGTAGATCCCCGTTTGATACTGGGTCCCGATGTCCATCCCCTGCCGGTCGGGCACCGTGGGGTCGATCACGAGAAAATAAGCCTGCAAGATCTGGGGCAGCGAGATCACCGTCGGGTCGTAAACCACCCGCACCGTCTCCTTAAATCCGGTCCCGCCTGTGCAGACCAGCTCATAGGTCGGGGCGTTTTCGCTGTCGCCGTTGGCATAGCCGCTGACGGCATCCTCCACGCCCGGCAGAGCCTGCGCCAGCTTTTCCATTCCCCAAAAGCACCCGCCGGCCAGATAGATGACCTCTTTCCCTTCCTGCTTTTTATAGGTCCCGTCAAAGCCCTGTCCTGTCAAAACCGCCGCCTCCTCTTTTTCCTCCGTCTGTTGGATTTCCTCCGTCGGCTCCTGTTCGCCAGTCTTTCCGCTGGCGCAGCCCCACAGCGCCAGCGCGCAAAGCGCCGCAAGTCCAACCGGTAAAAATTGCTTTTTCATCAAGCTCCTCCGAAAGAGGTTCCTCTTTCCTGTCCATGCCGGAAACTCCGGCGCTGCATCCAGACGCGCTGATCCGAGCATTTCCCTTTTTTGCGGGTTCTAGTATTTCTTTAGGGCCGGCAAGTGTTTTGCGCCACGGGCGAGCATTTTGCTCCACGGGCAAGTGTTTTGCGCCACGGGAGCGCATGGCGTCCTCTGGAATCGGCACGCCGCAAAGCACGCCGTCAAACCTTTTGCGCCACGGGCAGAGGGCGTTCTCCGGTTACACGCCTGTGAGATCGAACGACGGGGTGTATTCCTCCCGGGCGGAGGTGCGCTCCTGCGTGTAGCCGTCAATAATTCCGCAGTTTTCCAGATATTCCGTGGCGGCACGATACTCCGCTCTGGTCACATGGCGGCTCAAATTGCCCACTGCGCCGGGTCGGGGCGTGTACTGGCTCATGAGGGAGAAGAGCACATCGCCCGGAGCAAAGGTCTCCGCCACCCAATCGATGACGCGGCGGGTATTTTCCAGCTCGCCCGGCAGCAGCAGATGGCGAATCAGCACGCCCCGTTTCAAAAGGCCGTTTTCCATCACATAGGGCCCCGTCTGTCGAAACATCTCCAAAATCGCGGCGCTGGCCCAGCGGAAATAATCCGGCGCGGCGGAATAGCGCTTCGCCGGTTCCTCCAGCGCATACTTGAGGTCAGGCAAGTACACCTGCACCCGGCCCTCCAGCAGACGCAGCGTCTCCGGCTTTTCATACCCGCCGGAATTCCACACCACCGGCACGGGCCAACTCTCGTCTCCCAGCGCCTCCAAAATGACGGGGGTGAACTGGGTGGGCGTCACCAAATCGAGACACGCCGCCCCCTGCGCCAAAAGCTCCCGAAAAATTTCCCGCAGGCGGGCGCTATCCACGGTCTTGCCAAAGCCCTCCTGAGAGATCTCGGCGTTTTGGCAAAAACAACAGCGCAGGTTGCAGCCCGAAAAAAACACCGTTCCCGCGCCAAACGCTCCCACAAGGCACGGCTCCTCCCACTGATGGAGCATGGCCTTTGCCAAAACCGGCAGCAGCGGTTCCCGACACACGCCGCCGCGCAGCGTTTCGGTCCGCTCCGCAGAGCAGTTTCTGGGGCAAAGCGTACAGATCATAGGCCGCGCGCCTCAAAATCGGGGCCCAGATCTCCGGACATCCAGTGGCGACGGCACAAGCCGATATACTGGTCGTTGGCGCCCAAGACCACCTGTGCGCCCTCCCGGACCACCCGACCGCTGCGGTCAAAGCGGGCGTTGAAAGCCGCTTTTCGCCCGCACCAGCAGATGGTCTTGACCTCCTCCAGCTTATCCGCCAGCACCAACAGCGCCTCGCTGCCGGGGAAGAGATCGCCCTTGAAATCCGCCCGCAAGCCGTAGCACATGACCGGAATGTCCAGCTCGTCCACCAGATGCACCAGATAGAGGACCTCCTCCTTTGTCAAAAACTGGGCCTCATCCACGATGATGCAGGCGTTTTGCTGCAACTCCATCACGTTGAGCGCTTGCAGCTCGTCAAAGTACATGCACGCGTGGGACAGCCCAATGCGGGAGGTGAGCCGATGCTCCCCATCCCGGGTATCCA
>CAZKMN010000160.1:0-4119 GCA_964553905.1 uncultured Oscillibacter sp. | reverse complement strand
TGAGGAAATCTTCGGCGTAAAGGTCGCTTCCGTCAACACCCTGACGGTACCCGGCAAGGAAAAGCGGCAGGGCGCCGGCCGCCCCGGCATGACCAAGACCTGGAAAAAGGCCTATGTTCAGCTCACGGCCGATTCCAAGACCATCGAATTTTTCGAGGGTATGGTCTAATAACGGAAGGAGTGTAAAGCGATATGTCTATTAAAACCTTTAAGCCGACGACCCCTTCCAGACGCCAAATGACAGTCTCCGGGTTCGACGGTATTGACAAAAAGGCCAAGCCTGAAGCCAGCCTGACGGTTTCTCTGAAGAAATCCTCCGGCCGCAACAGCTACGGCCGCATCACCGTCCGCCATCGCGGCGGCGGCAACAAGCGCAAGTACCGCATCATCGACTTCAAGCGCGACAAGGTCGGCTCTGCCACCGTGCTGCGTCTGGAATACGACCCCAACCGCAGCGCCAACATTGCGCTGATCGAGTATGAGGACGGCGACAAGCGCTACATCCTGGCGCCTGTCGGACTGAAGGCCGGACACAAGATCATGACCGGCCCCAACGCCGATATTCTTCCCGGCAACGCCCTGCCTCTGGCCAACATCCCTGTTGGTACCGTCATCCACAACATTGAGCTGCATCCCGGCAACGGCGCCCAGATGGTGCGTTCCGCCGGTACGTCCGCTCAGTTGATGGCAAAAGAGGGCATGGACGCTCAGATCCGTATGCCTTCCGGCGAGGTTCGCATCGTGCGTACCAACTGCATGGCCACCATCGGTCAGGTCGGCAACATCGAGCATGAGAACATCAACATCGGTAAGGCCGGTCGGAAACGTCACATGGGTTGGCGTCCCACGGTTCGTGGCTCTGTCATGAACCCCAACGACCACCCCCACGGCGGCGGCGAGGGCCGTGCGCCCGTCGGCCGTCCCGGCCCTGTTACTCCTTGGGGCAAGCCCGCTATGGGTTACAAGACCCGGTCCAAGAAGAACCCCACCAACAAATTTATCGTGAAGCGTCGTAACGAGAAGTAAGGGAGGCAAGTCAATATGAGCAGATCCATTAAAAAAGGCCCGTATGTTGCCCCGGAGCTTCTGAAGCGGGTCGAGGCCATGAACGAAAAGAACGAGAAGAAGGTCCTCAAGACCTGGAGCCGCAGCTCCACCATCTTCCCCGCCTTTGTCGGTCATACCATTGCCGTCCATGACGGCCGCAAGCACGTGCCTGTCTATGTCCAGGAGGACATGGTCGGTCACAAGCTGGGTGAGTTTGCACCCACCCACACGTTCCGTGGTCACACGAAAGATAAGTAAGTAAGGAGGATGCAGAACATGGAAAAGAAAATTGCTAAAGCGTACCTGCGCTATGTCCGCATCGCTCCCCGCAAGATTCAGATCGTCTGCGATCTGATCCGCGGAAAGGACGCCGGCACTGCCATGGCGATCCTGATGCAGACCCCCAAGGCCGCCTCTGAGCCGCTGATGAAGTTGCTCAAGAGCGCCGTGGCCAACGCCGAAAACAACTTCGGCATGGACCCCAGCAAGCTGGTGGTGTCCGAGGTCTTCGCGACTCCCGGCCCCATCCTCAAGCGCATGATGCCCCGCGCTCAGGGCCGTGCCTATCGCATCAACAAAAGAAGCTCTCACGTCACCCTGGCTGTGACGGAAAAGGCATAAGGGAGGAGACAGTTTCATGGGACAGAAAGTTAATCCCCACGGCCTTCGCGTGGGTGTCATCAAAGACTGGGATTCCCGTTGGTATGCCAGTGATGAGAAAGTCGGCGATCTGATCGTCGAGGATCAAAAGATCCGTAAGCTCCTGAAGAAGACGTTGTACTCTGCCGGCGTTCCCAAGATCGAGATCGAGCGCAGCAGCGATGTCGTCACCATTTATCTGCACTGCGCCCGTCCCGGCGTTGTCATCGGCAAGGGCGGCGAGCAGAATCGTCTGGCCGTTGAAAAGCTGGTGGGCAAGAAGGTCAAGCTGAACATTGTTGAGGTCAAAAACCCCGACATGAACGCCCAACTGGTTGCCGAGGGCATTGCCCAGCAGCTGGAAAAGCGTATCAGCCACCGTCGCGCCATGAAAAACGCCATGGCTCGCGCCATGCGCGCCGGCGCCAAGGGCATCAAGGTCTGCTGCTCCGGTCGTCTCGGCGGCCGCGAGATCGCCGGCGTTGAGCATTATCACGAGGGTACCATCCCCCTGCAGACCATCCGCGCCGACATTGAGTACGGCTTCACGGAGGCTGCCACGACCTTCGGCCGTATTGGCGTGAAGGTGTGGATCTACAAGGGTGAGATCCTCTCCCAGACTCTGCGTACCACGCCCCGCACGATGGACACCACGAAGCCCTATCAGGAGCGTCGTGAGCGTCGTCCTCGTCGCGATGGAGATCGTCGTCCCGGCGGATTCAATCGCGGTGGTCAGGGCGGATTCAATCGCGGCCCCGGCGGTCAGGGCGGTTTCAACCGCGGCCCCGGTGGTCAGGGCGGCTTTAATCGCGGCCCCGGCGGTCAGGGCGGTTTCAACCGCGGTCCTGCCGGTCAGGGCGGCTTTAACCGCAACAACAATATGAGCCGCCCCGCTGCCCCCGCAGCCCCCGCGGCACCTGCTAAGGAAGGAGGAGCCCAGTAATGCTTCTGCCGAAAAGAGTCAAATATCGCCGCGTTCATCGCGGTCGTATGACCGGTAAGGCCACCCGTGGCAACACGCTTGCCTACGGCGAATACGGTCTGCAGGCCACTGAGCCCGCCTGGATCACCAGTAACCAGATCGAGGCCGCTCGTATCGCCATGACCCGTTACACCAAGCGTGGTGGTCAGGTCTGGATCAAGATTTTCCCCGATAAGCCCGTAACCAAGAAGCCCGCTGAAACCCGCATGGGTTCCGGTAAGGGTTCCCCTGAGTACTGGGTTGCAGTTGTGAAGCCCGGCCGTGTCATGTTCGAGATCGCCGGTGTACCCGAAGATGTTGCCCGCGAGGCTCTGCGTCTGGCCAGCCACAAGCTGCCCATCAAGACCAAGCTCATCGCCCGCGCTTCGGAGGATCAGGAAGCAGGTGAGTAAGATGAAGGCAAGTGAAATTCGTAAGATGAGCCCCGAGCAGCTCAATGAAAAGCTGGCAGGCCTGAAAAAGGATCTTTTCTACCTGCGTATGCAGCATGCCACCAACCAGCTCGACAATCCCGTGAAGATCCGGGAGACTAAGCACGACATTGCCCGAGTCAAGACCATGTTGCGTGAAAAGGAGCTCTCCGGAGCTTCTGACAAGCAGTGAGAAGGAGGTAAGCGAACATGAACGAAGAAAAGAGAACTTCCTCCCGTAAGACCCGGGTCGGTAAGGTCGTTTCCGATAAGATGGACAAGACCGTGGTCGTCGCCATCGAGGACCGCGTTGCCCATCCTCTGTATAAGAAGATCGTTGGCCGCACGTACAAGCTGAAGGCTCATGACGAGCAGAACGCCTGCGGTATCGGCGATAAGGTCAAAGTGATGGAGACTCGCCCCCTGTCCAAGGACAAGTGCTGGCGCGTGGTCGAAATCATTGAAAAAGCGAAGTAAGGAGGTGCCGAGTTATGATTCAGCAGGAATCCTATCTGAAGGTTGCCGATAATACCGGCGCCAAGGAGATCAAGTGCATCCGCGTTTTGGGCGGTTCCACGCGGAAATTCGGCAACATCGGCGATGTGATTGTGGCATCTGTCCGCAAGTCCACCCCCGGTGGTACCGTGAAAAAGGGCGAAGTGGTCAAGGCCGTTATCGTCCGTAGCGCTAAGGGCGTGCGTCGTGCAGACGGCACTTATGTCCGCTTTGACGACAACGCCGCTGTCCTGATTAAGGACGACAAGAACCCCAGAGGGACCCGTATCTTCGGGCCTGTGGCCAGAGAGCTGCGCGATAAGGATTACATGAAGATCCTGTCCCTCGCTCCCGAAGTGATTTGAGGAGGGCAACGAAATGGCTATGAATATCAAGAAGGGCGATACCGTTGTCGTCCTGTCCGGCAAGGACAAGAGCAAGCAGGGCAAGGTGCTCGGCACTGTTCCCAAGAGCGGCAAAGTGGTTGTGGAGGGCATCAACATGGTGACCTGCCACGTCAAGCCCCGCAAGCAGGGCGAAGAGGGC
>CAZKMN010000159.1:1594-4136 GCA_964553905.1 uncultured Oscillibacter sp. | reverse complement strand
TGCGACCTGTGCAATGATCTGTGTTGCAATATTGCAGGCAGTGGAAAAGCTGTGGGGCCGTTCGATGAGCGTGCCGGTGATAACCGTGCCGTTTTGCAGCATGTCCTCCAGATTCACCAGATCGCAGTTGTGCATGTGCTGGGCATAATAGTCCGTATCGTGGAAGTGGAGAATGCCCTCCCGGTGCGCCTCCACAATATCCGCCGGCAGCAGCAGCCGCTCGCTGATATCCCGGGAGACCTCGCCGGCCATATAGTCCCGCTGGGTGGAATTCACCACCGGGTTTTTGTTGGAATTTTCCTGCTTGGCCTCTTCGTTGCAGCATTCGATCAGGCTGAGGATCTTCTCGTCCGTGGTGTTGCTCTTGCGGACCAGCGAGCGGGTGTAGCGATAGGTGATGTAGTTTTTCGCCACCTCAAAGGCCCCGTGCGCCATGATCTGGCTCTCCACCTGATCCTGAATCTCCTCCACCGAGGGAGCGCGATTGATCTGCTGGCAGCTCAAAGCCACAGATTCCGCGATGCGCCGGATCTGGACCGGCGTCATCCGAGCGCCTTCCTCCACGCTGGCATTGGCCTTGGTGATCGCCGCAACGATCTTTCCAAGGTCAAAATCCACTTCTGTCCCGTTTCGTTTAATCACAATCATTGTCTTCTCCCATGCCTTCCCTTTTTCTCAACATGCGATATATATAGTATGTATTATCATTCTAATACGCAATATATAGTTGTGCTGTTGTTTTTACCACTCTCATAAAAAAGAACCGCCAAATGCGGCAGCTTCTATTTTCACGTAAAACCCACCGTTTGTCCATTGGGAAAGTTCATAGAAATCCGACCGTTTTTTTGCCATTCTCCGTTTCTGTCAAATGTCACAAAAAAATAATGATTGACAAACTAAATTTTTGTTTTATACTAAAGATACAAGTTCATATCAACTCGACTTATATAGGCTCATAATCGGATGGGCGTCTCTACCAGCTGCCGGAACAGCTGCACTATAAGTTTTCCCTCATGCTGAAGGGAAATCGAATGTGCCCCGCCGGTGGTTTTTTTGCGCTCAAAATGCCGCCGAATCCACACTTATTTCGTTTTAGGAGGATTATCATGCAAGCACTCGACAGATTTTTTCATCTCAGCGAGCGGAACACCGATGTCAAAACCGAGGTGATGGCCGGCATCACCACTTTCATGACCATGGCGTACATTTTGGCAGTGAACCCGGACATTCTCAGCGTATCCGGGATGGATAAGGGCGCCATCTTCACCGCCACCTGCATCTCCTCGCTGATCGCCACCGTGCTGATGGCGCTGCTTTCCAACTATCCCTTTGTACTCTCCGCAGGCATGGGCCTGAACGCCTACTTTGCATTCACGGTCGTGGGCAATCTGGGCTATTCCTGGCAGATGGCGCTGGCCGCCGTGTTTGTGGAGGGCGTTGTTTTCATTCTGCTCTCCCTCACCAATGTGCGTGAGGCCATCTTCAACGCCATTCCCCTGCCGCTCAAGCACGCGGTTTCCGCGGGCATCGGCCTCTTCATCGCGTTCATCGGCCTGCAAAACTGCAAACTGGTGGTGGATTCCAGCACGCTTGTCGGCATGTACAGCTTCAGCAAAAACACCGACACCTTCAACAGCGTTGGCATCACCGTGCTGCTGGCCATCATCGGCGTGCTGATTACCGCCATTTTGATGGTCAAAAAGGTGAAGGGCAACATCCTCTGGGGTATTCTGGCCACTTGGCTGCTGGGCATTCTCTGCGAGCTGACCGGGCTGTATGTCCCCAATCCCAAGCTGGGTGTTTTCAGCGTTCTGCCTGACTTCTCCAACGGCATTGCGATTCCCAGCGTCCTGCCCACTCTGGGCAAGATGGATTTTTCCAAGTTGTTCAGTCTGGACTTCCTCGTGGTGGTTTTTGCATTCCTCTTCGTGGATATGTTTGATACCCTCGGCACCCTGATCGGCGTTGCCTCCAAGGCAGACATGCTGGACAAGGACGGCAAGCTGCCCGCCATTCGCGGCGCTTTGATGGCTGACGCTGTCGGTACCACCGTGGGCGCGGCACTGGGCACCTCCACCATCACGACCTTTGTGGAAAGTGCCTCCGGCGTGGCTGAGGGCGGTCGCACCGGCCTGACGGGTCTGGTCTCCGCAGCGCTGTTTGGTCTGGCTCTGTTCTTCTCCCCCATCTTCTTGGCCATTCCCTCCTTTGCAACCGCTCCCGCGCTGATTGTGGTGGGCTTTTTGATGGTCAGCTCCATTTTGAAGGTGGACTTCGACAGCCCCTGCGACGCAATCCCCGCTTACATCGCCATGATCGCCATGCCCTTCATGTATTCCATTTCTGAGGGCATCGCCATGGGCGTTATCTCCTATGTTGTCATCAACCTGCTGGCTGGCAGCGAGCGCCGCAAGACCATCAGCGTGATGATGTACATTCTGGCTCTGCTCTTCCTGGCCAAGTACATCCTGCTCTAAAGCAGAGTTTTCCTGCAATTTCAAAAAAGATGGCTGACACGATGTGTCAGCCATCTTTTTTGTTA
>CAZKMN010000159.1:0-1584 GCA_964553905.1 uncultured Oscillibacter sp. | reverse complement strand
GGTTCGACGCTTGTGTAGGTCTTGTTGATTGTATCTTTTTTGTTATTTTACTTTAGACGCGCGCCACGCCGGAATCGTGGGCCGCCTTGCAAACGGCCTCTGCCACAGCCGCTTTCACGCGGGGATCAAACGCCGCGGGAATGATGTACTCCGCAGACAGCTCCTCCTCGCTGATGAGCCCAGCCAGAGCTCTTGCCGCCGCAAGCTTCATCTCGTCGTTGATATCGCTGGCCCGTGCATCCAGTGCGCCACGAAAAATCCCCGGAAAGGCCAGAACGTTATTGATCTGGTTGGGGTAGTCGCTGCGACCGGTGGAGATGACGGCTGCGCCGCCCGCCTTGGCGTCCTCCGGGAAAATTTCAGGCGTGGGATTGGCGCAGGCAAAGATGATCGCGTCCCGATTCATGGTCTTCACCATCTCCGTGGTGACGACCCCGGGAGCGGACACGCCGATAAACACATCTGCGCCCACCAGCATTTCGGAAAGCGTTCCGTGTTTCTTCTCCAAATTGGTGACTTCCGCCATCTCCGTTTTGATCCAGTTCATGCCCTCGCTCCGTCCGGCATACACCGCGCCGCAGCGGTCGCAGAGGACCACGTGTCTGGCTCCCGCAGAGAGCAGCAGTCTGGTGATGGAAATGGCCGCAGCGCCCGCGCCGTTCAAAACGATCCGCACATCCTCCAGACGCTTGCCCACCACTTTCAGCGCGTTGGTCAGGCCCGCCAGCGTAATGACCGCCGTGCCGTGCTGGTCGTCGTGGAAGATGGGAATGTCGCACAGCTCCTTCAGTTTCCGTTCGATCTCGAAGCACCGGGGAGCCGAAATATCCTCCAGATTGACGCCGCCAAAGGACCCCGAGAGCAGGTGGACCGTGTTCACGATGTCGTCCACTTCCTTGCTCTTCACGCAAAGGGGAATGGCGTCCACGCCGCCAAAGGCCTTAAAGAGCACGCACTTGCCCTCCATCACGGGCATTCCGGCCTCCGGGCCGATGTCTCCAAGGCCCAACACCGCCGTGCCGTCCGTGACCACTGCCACTGTGTTCCAGCGGCGGGTGAGTTCATAGCTCTTATTTACGTCCTTCTGGATTTCCAGACAGGGCTGCGCCACGCCGGGGGTATAGGCCAGCGACAGGGCCTCCTTGGAATCCACCGCCGCCCGGGGCGTCACCTCCAGCTTGCCCTTCCACTCGTAATGCAGCTTCAAAGATTCTTTCGCGTAATCCATCGTCCATTCTCCTTTTTCGTTTTTCATGTTCAAAAGCCCGCTGCTACCGGGCCGCAGTTCTCTGATTCATTTCGCAACGCAAGGCAGCGTGGAGCCTCCGTAGGGCATTGCCAAAACGGTAGCCATCGGCCCGCATTTCATCAGCGCCGCGTCGTACGCCGCCTGCACCGTATGGAATGGCTTCATGAAAAGTCGCTCCACCAACGCATCCTCCATTTCGCTCACGAGATAGATCTCGGCGTTTTCCAAAACCATGGCAATGGCAGCCGCCTTGTGCCCACCCAGCCGGAATTCCCGCCGGATGCGCTCGATCAACTCATGGGGGGCTTTGGCGGTGGTCATCCACTCTTCAAAGG
>CAZKMN010000158.1:0-4205 GCA_964553905.1 uncultured Oscillibacter sp. | reverse complement strand
ACGTACAGATCCTTCTCAGCCGCCCGATTATCGGACATACTCCCCGGAAGTTACCTCATCTCTGAGCAATCTCCCGGTTCATCGCAGATTCGCGCGAAAGGGCATGACCCTCCCGTCGCGGACCTACTTATAATAAAAGAAAATCCTCTTGATGTCAAGAGGATTTTCTCTGTTTTTGATAAAAATTTTCAGAAATTTTTGGCAGGTGGTCCCCAGCAGGGATTAATAGGCCACGCCCCAGTAAATATCCGTCTTGCAGGGCTTGCCGCACACCGGGCAAACGCCCTCGGTTCCGGACTGCTGCAAGGGCATGCAGCGGGAGGTCACGCCTGCGCGCTCCTTCATAGCCAGCTCGCACTCCAGCTCCCCGCACCACTTGGAGCGCAGGAATCCGCCCTTGCCCTCGGCGATGGACTTGGCCTCCTCCACGCTATGGATATCAAAGGTGTTGTCCTCGCGGTTTTTCAGCGCCATGGCATAGAGATTGTGGTGGATCTCGTCCAGCAGACGTCCAACCGTCTCCTCCAGCTCGGAAAGCGGCACGAAGATCTTCTCGCCGGTGTCGCGGCGGGCCACAACGCACTGCTGCTTTTCCATATCCTTAGGGCCGATCTCCACACGCAGCGGCACGCCCTTCATCTCGTATTCCGCAAACTTCCAGCCGGGGGAATTGTCGGAATCATCCAGCTTTGCCCGCACACCGGCGGCGGCAAGCCGCTCTCTCAGTGCGTCGGCAGCTTCCAGCACGCCGGGCTTGTGCATGGCCACGGGGATCACGATGGCCTGAACAGGCGCAACACGGGGCGGCAGCACCAGTCCGTTGTCATCGCCGTGGGTCATGATGAGTCCGCCGATGATCCGGGTGGATACGCCCCAAGAGGTTTCGTAGGGATGGACAAGCTGATTGTTCTTATCCGTAAAGGTGATATCGAAGGCCGTGGGGAAGCCGTTGCCAAAGTAGTGGCTGGTGCCGCCCTGAAGTGCCTTGTGGTCGTGCATCATGCACTCGATGGTATAGGTAGCCTCCGCGCCGGCAAATTTTTCCTTCTCGGTTTTTTTGCCGCGGATTACAGGCATTGCCAGCACATTTTCGCAGAAAGAGGCGTAGCACTCAAGCTGCTGCTCCGTCTCGGCGATGGCCTCCTCCGGGGTGGCGTGGATGGTGTGGCCCTCCTGCCACAAAAATTCCCGGTGCCGCAGGAACGGGCGGGAGCTCTTCTCCCAGCGCAGCACGCTGCACCACTGGTTATAGAGCATGGGCAGATCGCGCCAAGAGTGGACCACATGGGACCAGTGGTCGCAAAACAGTGTCTCAGAGGTGGGCCGGACGCACAGGCGCTCCTCCAGCTTTTCGTTGCCGCCCATGGTCACCCACGCGCACTCGGGCGCAAAGCCGGAGACGTGGTCCTTCTCCTTTTGCAGCAGGGACTCGGGGATCAGCATCGGCATGGACACGTTGGTGTGTCCGGTTCTTTTAAAATCCGCGTCCAGAACACCCTGAATGTTCTCCCAGATCGCGTAGCCATACGGGCGCAGCACAAACATACCCTTGGTGCTGGTATAGTCGATCAGCTCCGCCTTTTTGCACACGTCGGTATACCACTGGGCAAAGTCCGTGTCGCGGGGGGTAATGGCGTCCACCTGTCTTTTATCCTGAGCCATATTCTCAAACCTCTGCTTCTATTATAATGTATGGGGTCCCGGCGCAGAAACCGCCGGGCATTTCATCGAACATCTATTGTATCCATTTTGCCGTGACTTGTCAACCTTCGCTGCCCTTGGGTCGTTTTCCCGAAATATCCCCCGCTCAGACCATTTTTTCGGGCCGCACCGTCTCGTCAAATTCCTCGCCGGATAAGAGGCCCAGCTTTAAAACAGCTTCCCGCAGCGTGGTGCCGTCATGCAGCGCTTTTTTGGCGCAGGCAGCCGCCTGCTCATAGCCGATCTTGGGCGTGAGGCAGGTCACCAGCATCAGGGAATTTTGCAGATTTTCGCTCATGCGCTCCTCATTGGGGACAATGCCCTCCACGCAGTGGACGCGGAAGGAATCCATGGCGTCCGCCAGCAGACGGGCAGACTGCAAAAAGTTGTAGGCCGACACTGGCAAAAAGACGTTCAGTTGGAAATTGCCCTGACTGGCAGCCATGCCGATGGCAGTATCGTTGCCCATCACTTGGACCGCCACCATTGTGACGGCTTCGCACTGGGTTGGATTCACCTTTCCGGGCATGATGGAGGAACCCGGTTCATTTTCCGGAATGTGCAGCTCTCCCATGCCGCAGCGGGGGCCGCTGGCCTCCCAGCGGATGTCGTTGGCAATTTTCATCAGGTTGGCTGCGAGCGCTTTCAGCGCTCCGTGGGCAAACACCAGCGCATCCTTGCTGGTGAGCGCGTGAAATTTGTTCTCGTCCGGCGTAAAGTCCGTGCCGGTCAAGTCCCGCAGATGGGCGCACACCTTTTCATCGTAGCCTACGGGGGCGTTGAGCCCCGTGCCCACGGCAGTTCCGCCGATTGCCAGACGGCAAAGCTCCGGAAGCGCGGCGCGCAGCATCCGACAGGGCGCCTCCACCAGCTCCCGCCAGCCGGACACCTCCTGCGAAAACCGCAGCGGCGTTGCGTCCTGCAAGTGGGTCCGTCCAATGCGGATCAGCTCGGGATAGCGCGTCTCCAGCAAGCGAAACGTCTCTGCCAGACGCTCTGCCGCAGGCAGGACGTGCTTCTCCACAGCCAGCGCCGCGGCAATATGCAGCGCAGAGGGGAACGTGTCGTTGCTGGATTGGGAGGCATTCACCTGATCGTTGGGATGAAGCGCCACGCCCCGCTTTGCGGCGAGATGGGCAATGACCTCGTTGACGTTCATATTCGTCTGGGTACCGCTGCCCGTCTGCCAGACCACCAGTGGAAATTCCTCCGTCCACTTCTCCGCCCGAATTTCGGCGCACACCGCGGCAATCGTCTCCGCCTGCTCCGCCGTGAGCTTCCCCGCTTCGGCGTTGGCCCGGGCGCAGGCTTCCTTTAAATAGGCAAAGGCGGTGATGATCTCCCGGGGCTGCCGCTCCCCGCCAATTTTAAAATTCTCCACGCTTCGCTGGGTCTGGGCTCCCCAGTTCCGCTGCGCCGGGACTTGAATTTCGCCCATTGTGTCATGTTCGATCCGCATGGTCATGGTAAATGTCCCTCTCTTCGTTTATAATAAAAGTAGTATAGCGAAAAATTTTCCTCCATGCAACTTTTTCCCCATACTTTCGTCCAAATGAAAAACCCACCGAGAAGAAAGGAAGCTGTTCCTCATGAAAAAAATCAGTTCGCTTGTTCTTGCCCTTTTTGTACTGACGTCTTTATCCATTTCGGCTCTGGCTGCGGAAATCAGCGTAAATGACCGCGTGATTCCCAAGGCGCAGGCCGTGACCATGCTCCCCCTCCGGGCAACGGCAGAAGCCGCCGGATTCACCGTCCTCTGGGACGCCTCTTTGCCCGGCGCCCGGATCGAACGTGATTCCTTGCGGGGTGAAGTCATTTTGGGGCGCGATCTCTACGCAATCGCCCAAGACGGCGTCGCCGCAGCGCCCCAGTCTCTCGGCGCGGCCCCGGCTCTGCTGCAAAAGGGCGTCATCTACGTCCCATCGACGTTCTTTTCCGTGCTGCTGGGCCTTGACAGCGTCGTGATCGGCGAGGGCGGCGCGGTGCAGCTCCACACAAACGCGGTGCAGCTCCCCAATCCCCAGCACGTCCACGAGAGCACCGCCTCTTTGGAATCCGCCGTGGGCTTTCCCGTTCCCCTGCCCACCGCTCCCGCCGGATTCGTGCAAACACAGATACAGGATATCGGCGGAACACTGGCAGAAATTCAATGGAGCGACGACGTGCAGGAGCTCTCCTATCGCATCAGCCGGGGCAGCAGCGACAACAGCGGAGATTACACCGTCTATCCCGCCAGCGGCACCATCGCCGTGGGCAGCACCGCGCTCCAGTGGCGGGGACAGCCGGGGAATCTGCAAGTGGTGGTCTGGTCGCAAGGCGGCTTTTCCCACTCTCTTCGCGCCACAGACGGTCTGACGGAAAATCAGGTCCGGCAGATGGTGGCAAGCATTCTCTGACAAAACGATCCCGGCAGACCTGTTGGTCTGCCGGGATTCTTTTGATGTTGAGAGAGCTTAGCGCTCTTCCAAATACGCCAGCAGCGCCCGAACGCCCTCGGCGCTCTG
>CAZKMN010000157.1:0-4234 GCA_964553905.1 uncultured Oscillibacter sp. | reverse complement strand
GCCGGGAACCTCAATCCGCATCTCATCTGCGGCCTTTAAAATGCCCAGCGCGTTGGAGTCCGTTGAAGCGAAGATTGCCGTGTAATCAATGGGTCTTGCAAAGAGATCCCGGGCCATCTGATGGCCGTTATTCACAGAGGAGCGGGAGAACTCGCTGTTGAAAAACCGCTGCTCCAGCCCCAACTCCTGACAGGCCTTCATATATCCCTCCGCCCGAAGCTGGTGGGTGGTGGAATGACGACGGCCG
The DNA here is from genome assembly GCA_964553905.1 of uncultured Oscillibacter sp. Lineage (GTDB taxonomy): Bacteria > Bacillota > Clostridia > Oscillospirales > Oscillospiraceae > Oscillibacter. The sequence goes on along the minus strand of CAZKMN010000157.1, from coordinate 3,987 downwards.
AAATACAAAATCTTTCGGTGGCCCAGCTCATAGAGGTACTTTGTGCCGATGTACGTGCCATAATGATTATCCGCCGCCACATAGCTTTGAGGCTGGTCCCGCAGATTCTCACTCAAAAACACGGTGGGCACCTGATCCGTATAGGCGCGGATGTTCTCATAGGTCTTGGGGCTTTGCGGCACAATGAGAATGCCGTCCACCTGTCTGCCCAGCAGCAGTTTGACCACCGTCTTTTCCTGCTTTAGATCCGGGCCGGAGTTGCACAGCATGATGTTATAGCCATGGGCGCGGGCGCACATCTCGGCATAGTAGGCAAGCTCAGACATGAACTGGTTATCAATGGAAGGGACAACCAGACCGATCAGGTCCGTCTTTTTCATAACCATGGAACGCGCCACATAGTTGGTGGTATAGCCCATTTCATCGCACAGCTTGATGATGCGCTCTCGCGTCTCGCTGCCGATCTGGGGACTGCCCGACAGGGCCCGGGACACGGTGGCATACGAGACGCCAGCGGCCTTTGCCACGTCTTTCTGGGTTACACTTTTCATAATACACTGTCCTCTTCCTGCGAAGAAAAATCGTAAACGTTTCCGCTTTATTTCAAGCAGCAGGTGGCCAAATGGGCCCGCCCCTGCTGTCTATCAAAAGAATATATGATTTTCTCCACATTGTCAATATCATTCTGTCTTTTATCATCCGTTTGGGCATAAAAGCAAAAAATCGCCCCACTCTTTGGCGTTTGGCATATTGACAAAGGACCCCCTCTTATTTAGAATAAAACATAGAAAGACCGCAAACGTTTACAGCACTTGAGGCAAATAGGTTCCCATTCATGTGACCGTAAGCCGGATACGATAAATATGATAAAGGAGGACTTTCCCTATGACTCCCGACATTCAAACCATTTTCTTCGACGTTGGAAATACGCTCCGGATCGTAAAAAAGGATCAGGCATTCATCGATCAGGCCGAAAAGGGGCTCATGGAGCTGATTCACACCACAGAGAGCCACGACGCGCTTTTTGCCAAGCTGGAGGAGCGCTGGCAGGGCTATCGCAAGCTCTCCAAGTCCACCCTGCTGCCCGATTACGACCCCAATCTGGTTTATGCCAACGCCGGAAAGCTGACCCGGCTGTGGCGCGACCATGACGGACGCCGTGTGGCCCGGCCCGACGCCGTGGACACCATTCAGGAGCTTTGCCGGCGGGGATACACGGTGGGCATTATCGCCAACACCGTCACCGAGACCGAGATTCCCGACTGGATCGCAGAAGCAGGCCTTGCCAAGTGCTTTAAAACCACCATTCTCTCCTCGAAAGTCCGCCTTCGTAAGCCGGACCCGGAGATCTATCATCTGGCCTGCCGCTGCATCGGAACGCCCGAGGCCAACTGCGCCTATGTGGGCGACAACCCCGTCCGGGACGTGGAGGGCACCCGTGCCGCAGGCTTTGGCATGATGATTCGCATCGATGAGCCGGACACGCTGAACATGGAAAAAGCCACCGGTTTGGAATTCATTCCCGATCACGTCATTGAGGCGCTGGGCGAGCTTTTGAACATCTTCCCCGCCCGCACATAAAAGAAAGGAGCAACCCTTCCATGGAATTGTCTCACCGATACAAAGGCGTTTTTTTTGATCTGGGCGGCACACTGCGGATCGCTTTGGAGCAGGAGGCCTACGAGCGCCACGCCCGCCGCAAAATGGCGGAGCTGGCCGGAACAGCCCTGAGCGTGGAGGACTTCTACCAACTGGTGGAGGACCGCTACGAGCCCTACCGCAAATGGGCGCTGGGCGAAAACAAGGAATCCGGCGACGAGGAGCTCTGGTGCAAGTGGCTGCTGCCGGAATACGACGCTGCGCGCATCCGTCAGGTCTGCCATGAGCTGAGCTTTCAGTACCGCCAGAGTAAGGGCTACCGCGTAGTCGTGGACGGCGGCAAAGAGGTTTTACGCACGCTGCACGAGCGGGGCTATCGGCTGGGCATCATCTCCAACCTCATCGGAGAAAACGAGGTTCCCGACTGGCTAGAAGAGGACGGGTTGGACGTCTATTTTGACAGCGTGATTCTCTCTTCCGTGTGCCATCTGCGTAAGCCCTGCGCCGAAATCTACCATCTGGCCGCCAAAGATCTGGGCGTGGAGCTGGCAGATTGCGTGTCCGTGGCGGACAACGTCAAGCGCGACATCCCCGGCGCCAAGGCCGCCGGCATGGGCTGCAACATCATTTTTAATTCTCCGGAAAAGAAGCACGCCGTGGAATTCACCGACGCGACCCGCCCCGACGCGGTGATCGATGATTTCCGGGAGCTGCTGGATCTGCTGCCGCCGCTGAACTAAACAAAGTTTCGCAAGGCCGTCCGGGTTTTCCCGGACGCGTCCTGCGTTTTTGGAGGAACGCGTATGAACACTGATATCCGTTACATATTTTTTGATCTGGGCGGTACGTTCCGCATCATCCGCGAGGATTCCGCCTATCTCACTGCCGCCAAAACAAACATTGCCCGTCTTTGCGGCGTGACGTGCGAGGACCCCTGCGCGTGGTTTGACGCCGTGATCGACAAGCGCTACGACAAATACCGCGACTGGGCGCTGAAATTTATGTGTGAAGCTCCCGAGGAAGTGCTTTGGAAGCGCTGGCTGGCCTATGACTGCGACCCGGAGCTGATCGCGAAAAACGCTTCGGAGCTCACCTATCAGTACCGCCAGACCAAGGGCATTCGCACGGTGGTGGACGGCGGTGCGGAAACCGTGAAGGAGCTTTGCCGCCGCGGGTACACGCTGGGCATCATCAGCGATCTGGTCGGTCGCCGCGAGGTGGACGAGTGGTTGGACGCCGACGGACTGCGGCCCTATTTCAAGAGCGTCTGGCAATCCTCCATTACCTATATCCGCAAGCCCGGTCCGGCAATTTACTACTACGCCATGGAAGCCGTTGGCGCGCAGAGCGAGCAGTGCTGCTATGTGGGCGACAATCTGAACCGGGACATCGTGGGCGCAAAGGCCGTGGACTTCGGCATGACCGTCACCGTGCAATATGACCGGAAAAAGCCCTTGAAGCTCACGGAGGAAAATCGCCCGGACGCAAAGATCTACGCCTTCCCCCAGCTTCTGGACCTGTTTCCCGCCTGCGGAAGCGTCGATACCGGCAAGCTGATTCCGCCCGAGGAGGGGCAATGACCGATTCAGACTTCCCATCTGCTTTGTTGGATATCCCAACTATTTAAAGGAGGCACCCGTAATGAAACAGGAATCTCGCGGCGGTGCGGCGCTGGCAGAAGCCGTCAAGCGCGCATATGCACAGGGGCTGGACGATTACCATCTTGAGCCCATGTCGCTGGTGAAAAACGGAAAACCGGTGGGCAAAATTCAAGACAACGACGCAGCCGTGTTCTGCTGCCGTCGGGGTGAGCGAGAGATCGAGCTCACTGAGCTTTTCACCGATGACGCCTTTGAATCCGTGCGCGGAAAGAAGCTCCGTAATCTTGACTTTGTCATTATGACCATGTATCATGATAAATTCAAGGATCTTCCCATCGCTTTTGCGCCAAGTCACGTAGTCAAGCCCTTGGCGCAGGTCCTTTCCGACGCCGGAAAAAACCAGTTCCACTGCTCTGAATCGGAAAAATTCGCCCACGTGACGTTTTTCTTCAACGGCGGCGAAAACCACCCCTTCCCCGGCGAGGACGATGTGTGTATCCCCTCTCCCAAGGGCATCGACTTTGACCAGCAGCCCGAATTGTCTCTGCCCAAGGTGGCGGAGACGGTCATGGACGCGCTGGGCAAATACGACTTTGTGGTCACCAACTTTGCCAACGGCGATGTGATCGGTCACACGCAAAACACCGCCGCCAAACTGGAGGCCTGCGCCTGCGTGAGCCGCCATCTGGAAAAAGTGGTGGAGGACGCCAAGGCCAAGGGGTACGTGGTGGCGATCACCGCCGACCATGGCAACGCCGACCAGATGATTGACTACGAAACCGGCGAG
>CAZKMN010000156.1:2948-4240 GCA_964553905.1 uncultured Oscillibacter sp. | reverse complement strand
GCAATCTTCATGAAGGCATCATCATCTCCTGCTTTATAACTAGCAAAGAGTTTTTTCATTAAATCTGCTCTCGCCATTGTATACTCTCCTTCTTGATTATCAGGTTACTTATTATAAAGAGCCTTCCCAAAAATCATGTACATTTGAGCATTTGAATTATCTCTTTTGATATGCCCTTTGTTTTACAATAATCAATAATTCGCATCTTTGCTAACCGACTAGGCATAGTTCGATTATTCTCCCAACGGTTAAGCGTTGTAAAACTCACACTCAAATCGCGAGCAAACTGCTCTTGTGATATATTAAGTTCGGTGCGAATTGACCGGAGTATCTCACTGAATTTCACAGATATACCACCTCATGACGATTATAGCATCTGCTATAAAGAGTTACAAGTTATAAATTTATGTGGACTGGCCGGACACGTCCACCTCAAAGGTTTCGTACACTTCATCCGGTTTCGGTTTGAGCTTTGTTGACAGGTATTTTTCAATGTCGAAAGCATTGCGGGAATCGTAGTCGGACAGGTACTTGTAGTTTGGATGCTGGGTGATGTCATACTTGTCCGAGAGGAAGGGGCGGACACCGCGAAGTTGGAGGATACACTTGCCGCCGTCGAGGACAGCCAGCTCATCGACCGAAGCCAATTCCTTCCCCAACTTTTGATAATTGAGGCTGTGGGAAACCTCGCGGCCCCGGCTCTCTCCTGTGTTGAACGTATCAATGGTTTCTTTGCCCAGGGCTGCGGCAAGCTCCTTGAGCGTGGTCGGCTCTTTGCCGCCGAGGAAAATGGAGCAGTCACAGTTGCCGATGATTGTATCGGCGTTGTCCTTATACAAAGATTTGAGTTGACTCTGCGCCTGCAAGACAAGGCAGGCCGAGATTTCACGGCTGCGAATGGTGGCCATGAGCTTTTCCAGCTTGGGTATCTGGCCGATGTTCGCGCATTCGTCGATCAGGCAGCGCACATGCACCGGAAGCCTGCCGCCGTACACATCGTCGGCCTTTTCGCACAGCAGATTGAAAAGCTGGGTGTAGGCCATCGAAACTAAAAAATTAAACGTGTCGTCTGTGTCCGAGATGATAATGAACAGGGCCGTTTTGCAGTCGCCCAGGGTGTCAAGCTCCAGCTCGTCGTAGGCTGTCAGGTCCCGAAGCTCCTGAATATCGAAGGGGGCCAACCTTGCGCCGCAGGAAATCAGGATGGATTTTGCTGTCTTGCCCGCCGCCAATTTATACTTTTTATATTGCCGGACGGCGAAGTGATTTGGCTTTTCTTTTGCCAGCTCCTC
>CAZKMN010000156.1:806-2938 GCA_964553905.1 uncultured Oscillibacter sp. | reverse complement strand
TTGAAATCCTCATCAGCCTCTCGAACCTCCGAGGCGTTGATGAATTCGATCAGCGTGGCGAAGTTTTGTTCCTCAATTGGGGCCTCATAGTGGATGTAGCCGATAAGCGCAGTGTAGAGAAGCGTCTCGGCTTTCACCCAAAAATCATCCCCGGCTTTGCCCTCTCCCTTGGTGTTTGAGATCAGCGTCGTGACCAGCTTCAAAATGTCTTTTTCGCTGTGAATATACGCGAAGGGATTGTAACGCATGGATTTTTTGAAATTGATGGTGTTGAGGATTTTAATGCGGTAGCCCCTGCGCCGCAGGAGCTTTCCGCACTCCACAACGATGCTGCCTTTCGGGTCCGTAACAACAAAGCTGGTCGGGTAGTCCTTGGAATCGCACTGCATCAGATTCGGCTTGATAAAAAACCGCGTCTTACCGGAGCCGGAGCCGCCGACAATGAGGACATTCTTATTTCGGGATGTTTTGGGGTCCTTCGGTCGGCTGTTCATGGTGAGCCGTTCAGTCTGCGTGAGAATGACGTTGTTTTCAAAAACAGGGTCGATGTACGGCTTGATATCCTCAGCCTTGCCCCAGCGGGCGGAGCCGTATTCCACGTTTTTGCGGAACTGCTTGGCGTTCCTGCCTCTGACATAGACCGCTAGCCGGAGCGCGGCGGCGAGAAGGACGCCCACGACCAAATCAGCCGGATGGAAGCTGGGCAGCGGTGAGGAAAACGCGGCGGTGAAGCCGTCCATCAGGTGCAGGAGCTTTTTTGAAGCGTCCGCTCCTGCGGCCAGCCGCCACGCCTGTCCGAACTTGGTGGCAAACAACGCGACGAACAGATATGGCAGATTCATCAAGAGCAGCTTTTTTGTTTTTGCGTTCATCGCGTCCGCTCCTGTTCCTTATGCTTCACGCGGTCGATGGTATTCGTTTTGACCAGCTCTTTGAACTGCTGGAGCCGCGAGAGGACCGAGGGCCTTTTTGCCCGGTCCATTGTCTTTGCGGTAAACTCGGTAAAGGCGGCGGTGAGCGCGTCCGCGTCCCGCCCCTTGAAAAAAACGAGGTATTTGGGCGGCGACACGCTGCGGTCCTTTTTGACCGCGTAGTCCACGCCGTATTTTCGTGCCACGCGGTCAAAGGACTTGATGTTGCTGTCGGTGATTTCCAGATTGGACACGCCCGCATTCTGCCCTACAAGCTCTTTCACCGTCTGCTTGCCGTGGGGGACCACGGGACCGGCGCGGGCTTTTGTAATTTTCTTGTCCTTGCGGTGAGCCAGATATTTGGCAATCGCCGCTCTGAGAACGTGCGCGGTCAGCTTCGCGCTGCTGATGATGAGCATCACGGAGCGGCTTTCCACTTCTTCCTGCATACCGACCACCTCCTGTCATGCGGGATTGGAGGAACGAGAAAAGCGGCGGACTGAAAAAGCCCGCCGCTCGTTCTCCTTATAAAATGTTGCTTACTTTCCGTCAGGAATTGCCTGTGAAATCATCCTCATACATGCTGCCCTTAATCGTAAGCGTGACGCTCTTGGTTGCGGTCAGGTAGACGTTGGAGCCTGTCAGCGCCGTGGCCTGGGGGTCAAGCGCCTTGATGTGGAAGGTGATCGTATAGGTGCCGTCCGGGGTTTCCACAGGAATGTAGATTTTCCGCGCGCCCGTGACGCTGGTACCGTTCACGGGGAACTGCCATGCGCCGCCGACATTTTCCAGTGAAACCGTCTTGGCAGACGTGAAGTTGTAGCTGGCCGTCACTGTGACGTCGCTGACGTAGGAGGCCGCGACGGACACATTGGCGGTAACGCCGTACCCGCTTTTCGTCGCGTTCCCCGATTTCAGCGTACCGGAACCGCCGTCGCCCAGGGCAGCGCCACCCACCGACACCGATGCGTTGGACGCGAACTCGGCGCTGATCGTATGGCCCGACGTGATGTTGCTGAAGGTGTAGGACGATGCCGCGCCCACGGATGCGCCGTCCACCTTTACGCTGGAAATCTTATACCCGGAGCTGGGCGTGATGGAAAACGTCTTGCTGTCGCCCTTGACCAGCGTTGTGGTTCCGCTGGGGCTGATGCTGCCGCCCACCCCGGCAGACGCGGTGATATTATAGAAGGTGTAGTTTCCGGCCGGGGTTCCGCCGTC
>CAZKMN010000156.1:0-796 GCA_964553905.1 uncultured Oscillibacter sp. | reverse complement strand
GGAACTGGAACCGCCGCCGGAAGGAGTGCTTTTGCCGGGATTGCCGCTGTTATCTTTGTAGTAATACCCGCCGTCCGCGCCACCGGAATAGCCGTAGGCGTTGCGCAGGGCTTCGGCTGCGGAGTGTGCCGCCTTGGCCGTCGCCGTGTCGCCGGATTTACTGGATGTCGAATATAAATCTTCAAGCCACGCGATGGTTTCCGTATCGGCATTAGAAAGACCGGCCATATTCTGCTGATCTGTAGCAGTATGGCCGGTCGAGGAATAGTTGCCCGATGATGCTGTGTTACTTGCTTCTTTGTTGTAATCCGATGCGTTTGTGGCCGAAGAATGCGTTGTTCCGGTCACTTTGGAACTGGAACTTTTGGAAGTACTCCCGGAGCCGTCCCAGCCTCCGGAATAACCGGCTGAGTTGCGGATGGTCTCCGCCGCCGCATGTGCCGCTGCCATTCCCGAAGTGTCGCCTCTGGCTTTGGCATTATAAAAATCATTCGTTGCTTTTTGTACCGCCGACTGCTGCGCTTTCGATAAAGAGGATTTGTCCTTTGACGAAACCACAGCATTCGCCGGGGTCGCTATCGAAAACACAAGCAGCATGGCAAGGCATACGCTCAGTATGTTCCTGCGTTTTTTCATTTTTACAACCTCCCGTTACTGATTCCCTAAGAGCAGATAACCTCCCGCGATTACCACGGTGGAGGAACTGCAACTGACCTTTACCTCAAAATCGACGGAGTAATCCGACTGACCTTCCTGATAGCTGACGCCCATATCTTTCAGAACTGCCGTTGTGTCC
>CAZKMN010000155.1:0-4259 GCA_964553905.1 uncultured Oscillibacter sp. | reverse complement strand
CCCACGTTTTCCACCATGCCCTTAGCCACGCGTTCCCGCTTGACTTCCTCGTTGGTCTTGAGACGGACGGAGAACATCCGGCGGACAGTCTCGTTTTGGATGGCGGCGATCATCTCTTCAAACATGGAGAGGGATTCCTGCTTATAGGCGATGACGGGGTCCACGTTGCCGTAGGCCCGCAGACGGATGCCCTGCTTCAAATCGTCCATGGCGTCGATGTGGTCCATCCAGTATTCGTCCACAACCCGCAGCATGATGACCCGCTCCAGCTCGCGCATGAGAGCCGGGGTGATTTCAAGCTCCTTGGCCTCATAGGTCTTTTCCGCAGCGGCAACAAACAGCTCGGTGAAATCCTGCTCGGTTTTTTCGCCGATCTCCTCGTCGCTAAACACAATGGCGCCCTTGGCAAAATACATGCCCTCCAGCCCGCGGAGCATCTCCCGGAAACCGGCGACGTCCAGCGCCTGCTGTTCGCCAAAGGCCAGCGCCACGTGGTTTTCAATGGAGGTGTGCATCATGTTCAGGATGGTTTCCTTGATGTCCTTGCCATCGAGGACCTGACGGCGCTGCGCGTAGATGATCTCGCGCTGCTTGTTCATGACGTCGTCGTATTCCAGCACGGATTTCCGGGACTGGAAGTTCCGGGATTCCACGGTGGTCTGCGCGTTTTCAATGGCCTTGGTCAGCATCCGGTTTTCGATGGGCGTGTCCTCGTCCAGATCGAATTTCTCCATCATGGCCGTGATGCGATCGCCGCCGAAAAGACGCATGAGATCGTCCTCCAGCGAGATATAAAACCGCGTCTCGCCGGGGTCGCCCTGACGACCGGCACGACCGCGGAGCTGGTTATCGATCCGGCGGGATTCGTGGCGCTCGGTGCCGATGATGAAAAGGCCGCCTGCCTCCCGCACTTTTTCCGCTTCCTCGGAGATTTCCGCTTTGTGGTGCGCCATCCGCTCGGCAAAGAGCGTCCGGGCGGCGAGGATATCCGCATTGTCGGTTTCGGCATAGCCGGTGGCGTCCGTGATGATCTCCTCGGAATAGCCGGCTTTCACCAGATCGGCCCGGGAGAGATATTCCGCATTGCCGCCCAGCATGATATCGGTGCCGCGTCCGGCCATGTTGGTGGCCACGGTGACGGCGCCGAATTTACCGGCCTGAGCCACGATCTCTGCTTCTTTTTCGTGGTTTTTGGCGTTCAGGAGGTTGTGGCGAATGCCCTCCTGAGAGAGCAGCTTAGAGAGCAGCTCGTTCTTTTCGATGGACACGGTGCCCACCAGAATCGGCTGGCCCTTTTCGTGGCATTCCTTCACCTGCGCGATGACGGCGCGGTACTTGCCCGCCTCGGTCTTGTAGACCACGTCGTGGTGATCCTCCCGCTGATTGGGGCGGTTGGTGGGAATTTCGATGATATCCAGATTGTAAATGGTGCCGAATTCCTCCTGCTCGGTCATGGCGGTACCCGTCATACCGGAGAGCTTGTTGTACAGGCGGAAATAGTTTTGGAAAGTGATAGTGGCGAGCGTCTTATTTTCGCTGGCCACGGTGACATGCTCCTTGGCCTCGATCGCCTGATGCAGTCCGTCGGAGTACCGGCGACCGAACATGAGACGGCCGGTGAATTCATCGACGATGATGACCTCGCCGTCCTTGACCACATAGTCGATGTCCCGCTTCATGGTGCCGTGGGCCTTGATCGCCTGATTGATGTGGTGGGAGAGGGTGGAGTTTTCCGGGTCGGAGAGGTTTTCCACATGGAAGAATTCCTCCGCTCTGGCAATGCCGCGGGCGGTGAGTGTGGCGGATTTGGCCTTTTCGTCCACCACGTAGTCGGCGTCGATGTCGGCGTCCTCTTCCTCCTTGTTGTCCACCTGAACCACTACCTGCTTTTTCAGGCGGGAGACGAACATCTCTGCCATGTCGTAGAGCTGGGTGGATTTTTCACCCTGCCCGGAGATGATCAGGGGCGTGCGGGCCTCATCGATCAAAATGGAGTCCACCTCATCCACGATGGCAAAGGAATGACCGCGCTGGACCAGCTCCGTGGAGTAAATGCACATGTTATCCCGGAGGTAGTCAAAGCCCATCTCGTTGTTGGTGCCGTAGGTGATGTCGGCCTGATAGGCCTCCTGCCGCTCCTTGCTGGTAAGACCGTGGACGATCAGGCCCACCTTCAGACCCAGAAAACGGTGGACCTTGCCCATCCATTCGCTGTCGCGCTTGGCCAGATAGTCGTTCACGGTGACAATGTGAACGCCCTCACCCGCCAGAGCGTTTAAATAGGCGGGGAGCGTGGCGACCAGCGTCTTGCCCTCGCCGGTCTTCATCTCCGCAATGCGGCCTTGGTGCAGCACGATGCCGCCCACCAATTGCACGCGGTAGGGGCGCATGCCCAAAACGCGGTCGGCAGCCTCCCGCACGGTGGCAAACGCCTCCGGAAGCAGATCGTCCAGCGTTTCTCCCTGAGCAAGCCGCTCCTTAAATTCCGGCGTTTTCGCCTGTAACTGGGCGTCGGTCAAGGCCTTATATTCATCGGCCAGCGCCTCGATTTTGTCTGCCAGCGGATAAATGGACTTCAGCTCCCGGGAGCTGTAATCGCCAAACAGTTTCTTCATCAGACCCATAGTTGTATGAAACATCCTTTCCAATTTTGGTTCGTTCGTGAGAAAGGGAAAATAAAACGATACCTATTTAATAAGTAGCAATTCATAAAAAAGCAAGAGTAGCATACCACATTTGCCGGGGAAATGCAAAGAAAAAACCTGCGCTTTCCCAAAAAGTTCACATATCACAAAAAATTTCCTAAAAAACAGCGCAAGCGGAACGCAGCCTTGTGGAAAAAGCAAAAATGAGCGCCTTTGTACAGTTTGCCCGGTTTGTCTGAAAGAGAGACAATGCGCCTTGCCCTGTTGGTCCATTTGTGCTAAACTATACAAAATTCCCGCAAAAGATAAACGGGCGCGGCAATGTGCCCTGAGCTGCAATGAAAAAAGGAGGAGCCCTACATGAAATTGAGCTTTTTCGGCGCCGATCAATGTGTGACCGGTAGCTGCCACTGCTTGGAAGTCAACGGTAAGCGCATTTTGGTGGATTGCGGATTACAGCAGGGACGGGACGAGGTGTCCAACGCCGAATTCCCCTTTGCCGCCGGTTCGATCGACTTTGTTCTGGTGACGCACGCCCATATCGACCATTCCGGACGCATTCCCATGCTGATTAAGCAGGGGTTTCAGGGGCGCATCCTGACCACGCGGCTGACAGGGGAGCTGCTGAACATCATGCTGCTGGATTCCGCCCACATTCAAGAGCAGGACGCCGAGTGGAAAAACCGCAAAGCGGAGCGCTCCGGCGCGCCTCAGGTGGAACCGCTTTATACCATTGAGGACGCGCAGCGGGTCAATGAATTTTTGACCACCTGCGAGTATCGGGAGACGGTGGAGCTGTGCGAGGGCGTGCGCGTGCGCTTTGAAGACGCGGGGCATCTCTTGGGCTCTGCCAGCATTGTTGTGGACGCCACCGAGGACGGCGTGACGAAAAAGCTGGTGTTCTCCGGCGACTTGGGCAATGTCAATCAGCCCATCATCCGGGACCCGACCCCCATCCGCGGCGCGGATTATGTGATCATGGAATCCACCTACGGCGACCGCAATCATACGGAGGTCTGGAGCTATACCGACGATTTGGCCCGCATCATCGACAAGACCATTGGCCGGGGCGGCAACGTGGTTATTCCCTCCTTCGCCGTGGGCCGCACGCAGGAGCTGCTGTATTTTATCCGGGAGATCAAAGACCAGAAGCTGGTCAAAAGCAACCCGGATTTCCCGGTATATATCGACTCGCCTCTGGCGAAAAAGGCCACCACGATCTTTACGGGTAATCTGCATGGATATCTGGATGAAGCCGCGCTGGAGCTGGTTCAGGACGGCACTCATATGTTCAATTTCACCAATCTGCGTATGACGGAGACGGGGGAGGAATCCAAGGCCCTGAACATGGACCCCACGCCCAAGGTCATTATCTCCGCCTCCGGCATGTGCGACGCCGGTCGCATCCGGCACCATCTCAAGCACAACCTCTGGCGCCCCGAGTGCGCCGTGGTGTTCGTGGGCTATCAGGCGGAGGGCTCCCTGGGCCGGCGGCTGCTGGAGGGGGCCAAGGAGATGGGGGTGCATACGACCATCGACACCTCCGGCTACCTGGGCCGCCACGCGTCCGAGCGGCTCCTCGACGCGCTCGACCTCGTGCTGCTGGACGTGAAG
>CAZKMN010000154.1:3186-4283 GCA_964553905.1 uncultured Oscillibacter sp. | reverse complement strand
GGTGCTTCTATTCTACACCACATCGAAGGTTTACACAAAGTCCGGGATTGCCCCTCCATTGATATGATTGGACTTTTTCAAGTCCTATAATTACACTCTGACCATCGGAGTATCCTTATGGGATACTCCGATTTTTCTATACAAATTTCCAATTTTGTTGCATGGAAACGTGCAACTTTTTCTTTTTGTAGACTGTATACAGAGGGACTTTCTCCCTACTACATACAGGAGACCACCTATGGCAGAAGATTTTAGTCCATACATGATACCCGATTCGCCCGGGATCTGGGGAACCTGGCCCAGACATCATCATGACGCAGGAGATCCGTTTGAATCTGGCGATCTTTATTTGAAATCAATTCCGGCAGAGAACCCTTCTCGTGAGCTTGACGAGCTGCTGGAGCTTTTGACCTCCACCACCAACGCGTATCTCGCAAACTTCAAGGTGGATAGCAGAATCCCCTATCCCATGCGTCACGGCTTCGACCGCGATATGGAGCTCTTTTCCCAGCACCTTGCCCAGCAGGTGGCAAACACCTATCACAACGCCATCGACAAAGGCGTCAGCGTCAGCAAGGCCATTGCTCAATCACACACGGTCATTGAGACTGGAATGTGCACCCTTTCCGCAAAGCTCAACCGATATGATCGCGAATTTTCTACGTGGCTGGTCCTGGAATCAGTTGCACAGCAAGGTTACACGCGTTATCTTTTCCTCAGCGAGCAAGGGCCGAACACCTGCGAACGGTGTCTCACCTATCACGGACAGGTATTTTCTCTGGGTGATGTCCCTATTCCACCAATTCACGGAAACTGCCGGTGCGAGCTGCTGGCAATGGATACCCGCATGGAAGCCATTTATAACAGCAATCGGCAGGGTTTTATCGATGCGTTTCAGCAGGCAAAGGAGGGCGCAGATGGCGGAATTTTCCTTCTGGACCATGACGCCTTCCCCGTGAACCTCACACCCGCCCATCTGACCAGAATCACCCTGCCCAGTGGCCGTATGGTGATGGATCTCAGTCACCCAAATGGGGCTGGCAGCTATGACCTTGCCGCAGCAGCCGCGTCCTATTTTTCGGGGCTGGCAGCAGACT
>CAZKMN010000154.1:0-3176 GCA_964553905.1 uncultured Oscillibacter sp. | reverse complement strand
AGGTATCTGCTGAACGCGCAGGCGGAGCGGGGTGAAAACAAGTGGAACAGCCTTGGCAGCTTCATGGATTGGCTGACCCTTGGCATTGTCAGCGGCACGTGGCACGGGATTGTTGACCGCCATGAGGAAATGGTAGCCAATCCAAATCTCTATAACATCGTCAACGCCCTTACCGGCGGATTCTTGGATACGCTCAAGGGAACCTTTGCGCCTGAGGAGCCGTGGTCGCTGGAGCATTGGCTGGATATCCTCGGGACGGCTCTGACCGCCTATGCCGCCTACAAGACGGCGGTAAGCGTCAAGGACATTCTCACTGGCAGCGGAGATGACGCGCTGCGCGCAGGCGGCACATTGGCAGACAACGTGGATGATGTTGCCCGCAACGCGGGGCTGACACGGACGCAGATTGATGATATAATCAAAATGCCCAACGGGCAGCGCCCAGAGCCCAGCTCCTATCTCGCGGAGGAATATATTGACCATCATCTGTCTCAGTTTAAAACTGGCGTAACCAAAATACAGGCATCCTTAAAGTACAATACGATTGGCTCATCCCAAGGAACGTATGTTATGCCAACGTCGGTTGCAGATGACTTATTAAAACGAGCGAATGGAGATGTCAAGCTCTTGGAGGATTTTCTGGGACTTGAAAGTGGAACATTGGGAGACACTCCAGTGCGAATTGATATTCCAAAGCCCCAAGGTTTGCGGATGCCCAGTGGTAATGAGCGCGGTGCCAATGAGAACTGGCTACCCGGCGGGTATACGACGCGTGGGATTCCCGAGGCTGTGATCGATCAAGTTCAGCCGGGTAATTATACTGTACGCCCCATTCAATAAAAGGAGGATATGAGGATGGTTATTTTTGAAAAGCAAAATGAGAGGATTGTTTTAAGGGATAAAAAATATTATCTTTTAACTGATGTGGGGCATTTTGCGGAAGAATATGTAGAAATTGAAATCTCCAAAGAGGATGCGGAGAAGGTCATGCAGGATGTGATGTACTCCTCCCAAATTGCTTGCAACTGGAGAAACAAAAAGCGTGGGTTGCTTTAAAACTGCTCCGGATAAAAACCTCTTGTTGATTGTCTCTAAACCATTGATATGACTGGATTTTTCCAAGTCCTATAATTACACTCGGACCAACAAAAAAGGCCGTCGACTTTTGTCGGCGGTCTTTTGCTATGCCTGCATTTATGCAGGTTTACAGAACACAAATATGCCAAAATCCTATCATTGCGCTCAGTTCTTTAGGTTATGAATTTTCAAAAAATCTTGATTCTCGTTGCGTAGAAACGTTCAATTTTCCGCTGTTTGGAGCCCGTATATATCCGACCATGTTAGAGTAGCGGTTGCGGAAGGTGTAAAAGCTGGGGCCAAAGATGGAAGGATTGAGAAACTTATACTGGCTAAATACATCAATGGCCTTATTGGTGATGATGGTACCGGTAAGCAGCAACCGGTAGCGGGCCTTGGCCCCCAGCCGGTGCATAGCCTTGGACTGCTTGGTGTTGTGGGTTTTGAGCTTGTGCCCCTCGTCGGCCACGATCAAGTCGGCGTCAAAGGCCAAAAGCTGCTCCTCCAGCCGCCAAGCGGACTCGTAGTTGACGATGACGATCTGCAAGGTGTCGCCACTGAGCGTTTGCAGCAGTTGCGCCTTTTGGGCGATGCTGCCAGATAGGATGTGCGCCCCATAGTCAAAGGCGGCAAACCGCTCCAGCTCGTCCCGCCATACGGTGACGATGGACAGCGGCGCGGCCACCAGCACCCTTCGGATTTTTCTGGCGGCAGACAGCGCGCCGATGATCCCAATGGTGGTCAGGGTTTTTCCGCAGCCCATTTCCATGAGCAGCGCAGCTCCGGGGGAGGTTTTTGAGTGCCCATTCAAACCGAACAGGGCACAGACGAAATGGTAGGCCTCCACCTGGTGGCGGTAGGGGCGTACGTTAATGGGTAAATGTTCAAAATTGTTCATCGGTTCCTTGTCTCCTTTATCTGCGGCTTAACGAAAGAGGTCAAAATGCTCTGCATGGTTTTCTGCTTGTCCGGCGGCAGGTCGCCGAGCAGCTCCTGCAGCAGCGCTTCCTGGTCACTGCGCAGATAGCGGCGGCCTATGTAGTAGCCATCTGCTACCCGGATGCCGCCGCCGTTTCCCTGCAGGGTATAAATTGGTGCGGAGCAGCTTAAAGTCTCGATGTCCCGGCGAATAGTCATTTTGGACACGCCAAATTCCAAAGCCAGGCTATCCAGCGTTGTTTGCCTGCGATCACTGAGCAGCTCTAAAATGGCCTGCCTGCGATCCAATGCGCTTTGCATGCTCCGCACCTCCTTCCGTGAGTTGATAAGCGGAGCCACTGCTTCATCAAGGGCGGCCGCATCGAGTTCCTCGACGACTGCTCGCACAACCTCAGAGGCCAGACGGTCGACCTGCCATGTCTGCGTGACTGGCCGGAAGCCGAAAAACTCTGGTAAGAACACAAAAACCCCGCCTCTCGGATCTCTCCGAGGGGCGGGGCTTTTCTTTTTGTCTGGCTTTAATCAGCCAGAGGCACCAACAGCGCGAACACATGAGGCAGCACGACGATCGTGGCCTCGCTGAGTTCGGATTAGTGCATGATGGTGGAGGTGGGGGGAGTTGAACCCCCGTCCGAAAGCACTTTAACGGGACGTTCTCCGGGCGCAGACGATTATTTTGGGAGTCTTACTCTCCCGGTTCCCCTTCCAGTCGGCAAATCGTCACGCCGACAGGTCAGGTGAGCTTCATCATGTGTGGCACGGGCAAAGCTTACCGTACGCACAGTTACCGCTAAACGACGCCCTCCCCGGCTCGCGGTCCTTCCGGGTCGGACGGCTGCCTTAATTAGGCAGCGATAGCAACAGTGTTGTTGTTATTTAATTTATAAAATTGCCCGTTTTATGGATGTCAGGCGCATCCGCCCGCTGGTCCCGCCTCCATACCCCCGTCGAAACCGGTACACCCCCAAATTAAAGGGGACAGGGAAGTTTGCAGGATTTACTATGAGGGATCATAACACACTTCCCCGTGGAAGTGTGTTACGATTCCATGACATTTTCAGGTTTTTGTGAGTTTCACCATCAGCTTTATCGGTGTGACCTTAGCCAGCAGACGATAAAACTTATAGAAAAGCCGCGGCGTATAGAAGGTCCGACCGGCG
>CAZKMN010000153.1:0-4290 GCA_964553905.1 uncultured Oscillibacter sp. | reverse complement strand
TGTGAGCAGTATCATCGGCGTTGCTGTGGAGACCCCTGCCACGCCCTCCAATCCCGGTTCCGGTGGGAGCAGTCCCTCCACAACAACGGAGACCACTCAAAACCCCGACGGCTCTACCACCACCACGGTGACCAACAAAACCACCGGTACCGTCACCGAGACCACCAAGCGCCCCGACGGCTCCACCGTGGTGACCGAAACAAAGAAGGACGGCAGCGTTGCCACCACCGAAAAAGCCGCCAACGGCGTGACCACCGTCACCAAAACGGATGCAAGCGGCAACACCGCCGCAAATGTCACCGTGCCCTCCTCCGTGCAGAACAAGGTCATCGTCAGCATCCCCGCAGATTTGGGCAACACCGATGGAACGGTCTCCGCCACAGTCACCTATCCCAACGGCAAGAAGGAAACCGTTACCATCAGCTACTCCGGCGGTAAGCTCACCGTTCCCGTGTCCGGCTCCGCTACCATCGAGATTCTGGACGACTTCGTTCCGCTGGCGGCTATGCCCTTCACCGACGTTGCACAAAGCGCCTATTATTACGATGCGGTGCAGTGGGCAGTTGCCAGTGGCGTAACCAGCGGCACCACCGCAACGATATTTGCACCCAATGCCACCTGCACCCGTGCCCAGGCCGTCACCCTCCTGTGGCGCGCCATGGGCAGCCCCAAGCCGACCACCACCAGTAATCCCTTTACCGATGTGTCCGAGGATGCCTATTACTATAAGGCCGTCCTCTGGGCGGTGGAACAGGGCGTCACCTCCGGAACGACTCCCACAAGCTTTAGCCCCAATGCGGTTTGCAGCCGCGCTCAGGTGGTCACCTTCCTGTGGCGCGCCGAGGGCAAGCCCGCGGTGAACGACCCCATGAGCTTTGCGGATGTGCCTGCAGATGCCTACTACACGGAAGCCGTCCGTTGGGCGGTCAGCCAAGGTATCACCTCCGGCACCGGTGCAACAGCTTTCTCTCCTGCAAACAGCTGCACCCGCGCCCAGATCGTGACGTTCCTCTATCTGTGCTTCGGATAAATCTAAAAATCATATTATTTATTAAGGCAGATACAAATGGATATCCATTTGTATCTGCCTTAATACGCACAATAATGCAATGTAGGTAAAACCTGAACCTGATTTCATGATTTGCCCCAAAAGGATACCCCCTTATGCGTTGCTATCGACAAATATGCACTTGGGCCCCGATGATTGTGCAAGTTCAATAATGGTGCTTATTTAAATCTGTGCAATAGTTAAAAATATACTATTCAAACAGGTGGAATAATGCTTCAAAATAACGTGAAAAGTTTGAAATAAAGTAGCACAGGTATGGCGCAAATCGTGAAAACGCACGCCTGTGTCGATGCCAGCCATCTTCAGCAGCTTTTTGTGTACTCGCCCCAAGGCGTCAGGGCTCCAATAGGTTCCGGTTTTCGGGGACGGGAACATGATGGGACTGTCCGGATGCTTTTCATGCTCGGCTACCAGCATATCCACTGCCTGCTGCGGGACGGCGATTTTACGGATGGAATTATCCGTCTTGGGCACGGTGACTATCAGCTCTCCGTCGATTCGGGTGATCTGCTTGTCCACCGAAATGATGCGGTTTTGCACATCAAGGTCAGCCCAATGCAGCCCCACCAACTCGCCGCGCCGCAGACCGCTGCTCAGCTCCAGATAGAAAATCGGCAGCACGCCATACAGACCTACTGCAAGGAGCAGGGCGTGCCACTGACGCTGCATTACGTTGAAACGCTGGAACAGGCCAAGGATTTGCCGTGCGTATTCAACAACTGGGCGGTTTTTTATCAGGGAATATTCCAGACGGTCAATTTACTGCTGGATGTAGAGACGCTAAAGCGAATTTTGAAAAAGAACGGCGAGTGAGATGGGAAAATGACTGCGGATGAGCTGTTGGAGTGGCTGGATGAGGCCTATCACAGTTTTCAAGGACAAAATAACTGCGTTTCCCACGCATGCGAAAGCTCCCCATGACAACTGGCGTGTCATGGAGAGCTTTTAAAATCAAGGAATCCCTCCGGCGCAGCGGGTCAGGAAAGGTCTATTTTTCGATCCAGCAGATAATAGGTGAATGTTCCCGTTCCCATTACCTCGCCATGCTGATTGGTCAGACGAACTTCGTATACGCAAAGGGTCTTCCCACTTTTGGATTCTCGCGCTTCGGCGGTCAGCGTGTCCCCGGCCTTGCAGCTTCGCAGATAGTGATAATCCGCGGACACCGTGACGGCATAAAATCCGTGGGAAGATGAGGCGGCGCCGGAAACGGTATCTGCCATGGAAAAGTAGATGCCGCCGTGAGTAAGTCCGGCGGGGTTTAAATCGCCTGGACCAACGGCTTTCGTGGCCTTGGCATATCCGGGAGAAATTTCTTCTGTCCAAATCCCAAGCTTTTGAGCAAATGGGTTATGCGTGTTGCGAAATTCTTTTAATGTTTCATAATCCATGGCACGATCCTCACAGTTCAGAGTGAGATCAGTTTACCCGGTTTTTTCGCAAACGTCAATTGCCGCCACGCACCCCGCTCAGATGTTTTTCTTAATGGTATTGATTGCGCCCTTTTCCAGACGGGAAACCTGCGCCTGAGAGATTCCAACCTCGGCGGAGACCTCCATCTGGGTTTTTCCCTCGTTAAAACGCAGAGATAAAATTCGCCGTTCCCGGTCGTCCAGACGCTTGAGCGCCTCCTTGAGCGCGATGCGGTCCGTCCAGATCTCATCGCTGCTTTTGGGGTCCCGGATCTGATCCATGACGCAGATGGCGTCGCCGCCATCGGCATAGACCGGCTCATAAAGCGAGACGGGATCTACAATGGCGTCCATGGCGAAGACCACCTCTTCCCGGGGGATTCCCAGCTCCTTTGCAATTTGCTCCACGGTGGGTTCCCGCTGGTTTTCCGCCAGAAAGTGATCCCGCACCTGCAAAACGCGGTAGGCGGTATCGCGCATACTGCGGGAGACGCGAATGGCGCTGTTGTCCCGGAGATAGCGCCGGATCTCGCCGATAATCATGGGAACGCCATAGGTGGAAAACCGCACCGGCTGGGACATGTCGAAGTTGTCAATCGCTTTGATGAGCCCCACGCAGCCTACCTGAAAAAGATCGTCTGCGTTTTCTCCGCGGCTGGCAAACCGCTGGATCACAGACAAAACCAGACGGAGATTTCCCTCGATCAACTGTCGGCGCGCCTCCGCGTCGCCCTCCTTTGCCCGACGCAGCAACGCCATGGTTTCCTCGTTTTTCAGTACCTTTAATTTCGACGTATTCACGCCGGCGATCTCAACTTTACCTTGCATAAAAACCGCCCCCTCACACCCTGCAAACTTCTGCAACCAGTATTGCCGCAGGCGATTTTTCCTATACTGGAATCTTTTGTCGCTTTGTGGGCATAGGACGGCCGGTGGTGTGCATAGGCTTTTTTGAGAGGTGAACGCCATGCAGTGCAGAATCCGTGATTTGAGATGTAAAGAGGTCATCAATATCTGCGACGGGTGTCGGCTTGGATATGTGGCGGATGTGGATGTCCGCGTCCCGGAGGGGCAGGTCGTGGCCATCGTGGTCTACGGGCCCTATCGCTTTTTCGGGCTCTTTGGAAGGGGGGAGGAATATTACATTCCGTGGGAGTGCATCCAGCGGATCGGAGACGACATTATCCTCATTGACAAGCCGTTTCAGCGCCGGGACCCCGCCTTGGAGCGCAAACGGCGGCGAAAATAGGGAAAAGAGAGAAAATGCGTGAAATTTTCAGCCCTTCCACTGAAAATTTCGCGCATTTTTTGTAAAAAATACTTGCATGTTCCTTGTAGATGTGGTATTATATCACAGCATTCCGCATAGTCGTGGACTTGCTGTCTGTGCCATTTTGGTTGGCAGCAGGGCTGAAGCGGCTAGAGGTAAAAACTAAATTTATATTGGAGGAACAACACATTATGGCAAATTCTAACGTCGTATCCATGAAAGCACTGCTGGAAGCAGGCGTCCACTTCGGTCACCAGACCCGCCGCTGGAACCCCAAGATGGCCCCGTATATCTACACGGAGCGCAACGGCATTTATATCGTGGACCTGCAAAAGACCGTTCGCAAGCTGGAAGAGGCTTACAGCTTCGTCCGTCAGCTCTCTGAAAACGGCCAGACGCTGCTGTTCGTGGGCACGAAGAAGCAGGCTCAGGACGCAATCCGTGAAGAAGCTGCCCGCTGCGGCCAGTATTACGTCAATGCCCGTTGGCTGGGCGGAATGCTCACAAACTTTGCAACCATAAGAACCAGGGTTGACCGC
>CAZKMN010000152.1:2178-4303 GCA_964553905.1 uncultured Oscillibacter sp. | reverse complement strand
CGCCATCATCAAGGGCACCGCCTATCAGGAGGCCGGCAAGCGCACGCTGCGAATCGGCGTGGACGTTCTGCCCGCCATCCCGCAGGACAACACCGACCGCAACCGCACCTCGCCCATGGCCTTTACCGGCAACAAGTTTGAATTCCGGATGTTGGGCTCCTCACAGTCTGTCTCCGGACCCAACATTGCCCTGAACACCATCATGGCCGAGGAGCTCAAGCAGTTTGCCGATGAGCTGGAATCCTCCAAAAACTTTCAAGAGGACCTCTCCAAGCTCATCAAGCGGGTCTTTACCGAGCATCAGCGGATCATTTTCAACGGCAACGGCTATGACGACGCCTGGATCGCGGAGGCGGAAAAGCGGGGCCTTTCCAACCTCACCTCCACGGCTGACGCGCTTCCGGTCTATACCGCACCCCGGAATGTGGAGCTGTTTGTCAAGCACGGCATCTATACCCGGGAGGAAATCCGCGCCCGTGCGGAAATCCACATTGAAAACTATTCCACCGTCATTTCCATTGAGGCCAACACCATGGTGGATATGATTCGTCACGATATTTTGCCTGCCGTCTCCGCTTATGCCACCGCACTTTGCCAGCGGGCCGAGAGCAAACAGGCCATGGGCGTTTCCTGCAACTATGAAACGCGCACAGCCGGAGAGATCGCCAAGCTGACCGACGCGCTTTTGGACGAGTGCGGAAAGTTGGAGCAGGATGTCGCGCAGATGCCGGACGACGTCAGCGCGGCCATGGCCTATTGCCACAAGACCATCGTGCCGGACATGGCTGCTGCCCGGGTCACCGCCGACAAGCTGGAGACCCTGACTGCCTCGGACTACTGGCCGTTCCCGGTCTATGCCGACCTGCTCTTTTCCGTGTAAGAGCTTTTGAACATAAAAAAATCTCCCGAACGTCTTTGCACGTTCGGGAGATTTGCTTTTTGGACGTTCCACAGGGCCGGGGGCGGCTGATGCAGGGGCTTTGCGCCAAGGTTTACAAAAAAGAGCGGGCCCTACTTGCGGAGCGTGCGCGGACATGATAGAATTTCCTTGTACAAAAGGAGAGAGAATAGATGTATCATACGATTTTATTTGATCTGGACGGCACGCTGACCGATTCAAAGGAGGGCATCCTCAACTGCCTGCGGTATGCCTTTGGAAAAATGGGAGAGCCTGTGCCGACGGAGGATGTTCTCATAAAATTCATCGGACCGCCCCTGCAAGATTCCTATATGCGGTTTTGCGGCTTTGACAAGGAACAGGCCGCTCGCGGCATCGAGCTGTTTCGCGAGCGCTATGTTCCCATCGGTAAGTTTGAAAACGCGGCGGCTCCCGGCATGGCAGAGCTGTGCGCGAGATTGCAGGCGGACGGCTACGTGCTGGCGCTGTCCTCTTCAAAACCGGAGGAAATGTGCGTTCCCATCTGCCGAAAATTTGGCTTTGCTCCGTTTTTGACGGCTATTGTAGGAAGTCCTCCCGGCGGCGACTGGGAAAAGGTGGACGTCATCCGTGAGACGCTGCGGCGGCTGGACATGGAGCCGGCGGACCGCTCCACCGTGCTGATGGTCGGCGACCGGAAGTTTGACGTGTGCGGCGCGCGGGAGTGCGGGATCGACTGCGTGGGCGTGGAATTTTTCGGCTATGCCGCTCCCGGCGAGCTGGAGGAATCCGGCGCGGTGGCGGTGGTCTCCACAGCGGACGAGCTGGAGCGGTTTATCCGCTCCCATTGAGCGCGTTTTTGGAACTCGATCTTAAAAAAAGGGGCGTCATCGCGGAAACGCGATGACGCCCCTTTTGGGGGATGTCCGTGTTGCGGGAGATTATTTCAATAGGGCGACCAGCTCCGAAAGCGTCCTGCCGCCGTCTGGCTCCACGGTGAGAATCGGGTCAATGGGGACGGCCAGATACATGTTGTTGCCGTAGGCATAGGCACCGGAGGTCACGCCTACCACCTGACCAAAGGCGTTGAGCAGGGCCCCGCCGCTGCTGCCCTGAGAAATATCAGCCGTGTCCATGATGCAGGGCAGGTCGTAGCGGGCAACGATCCGCCCCATGTCGCTGACAACGCCGGAGCTGACAGCAAGCCCCAGACCCAGAGGATTGCCGATGGCAAACACCGTGTCGCCC
>CAZKMN010000152.1:0-2168 GCA_964553905.1 uncultured Oscillibacter sp. | reverse complement strand
ATCTCCAGCGCGGCAAAGGCGGAGGTGCTGCGATGATCCGTGGAGCGTCTGGAAATCTGCAAAACGGCAAGATCCTTGCCCACGTCATAATAGAGTACGTTTTCCACCGGATAGGTCTCGCCGGTAACCAGCGTGGCGGTGGCGGCAATCGCGCCGTCAATGGAGTGGTAGTTTGTCACGGCAATGCCGTCCTTGCTGATGAAAAAGCCGCTGGCGCTGGTGCTGGGAGCAGTGGTGTCCACTTCGTCCTTCGTGTGGTATCCGTCCAGACGGAACACGGCGGCAGTGCAGCGGTCGGCGATTTGTCGGGCGGTGAGCTCCGGCGTCAGAAGACCTGTGGCGTTGGCTGCGGCGCGGGAGGTCAGACCCAGTTGCATGAGACGGTCCAACACGGTGCCGCTGCCGTCGCGGTAGGAAAAGGTGAGCGCATCCCGGAGAGAGAGAAAGAGATCGCCCCGGGTGAGCGCGCCGTCGTAGGAGAGGGAGGAGAGGCCGATGCGCCGGGCAAACGCCGCTGCGTCATCCGCCAGAAAATCCTCCTCGCCGTAGCCCAGCATTCTCAAAAGGGAAGAAAACCAGTCTCTGGCGTCAATGGCGGCAGAGGCGTTGAAGTCCAAGACTGTGACGCCGGTCATCCAGCCTTGATGGGCGGCATAATCCACCGCGTCAGTGGCCCAGACCGGCACATCGCGAAACCCGGCGAACCAGGGGTCCAGCTTGGCGGCGTCCTCTGCTCCGGCAAGCCGCACCAGCAGCACGGCGGCCTGTGCCCGGGTCGCGGGGGCAGAGAGAGCATAGTCGCCTCCGGTGGTCCCACGTACCAGCCCTAAAACCGACAGCGTGTCCGCGGCGCGGGTCGTTTCACCCTCCAGTGCAAGGGCAGTCGGCATCGTGCCACACAGCAGGACCAGTGCACAAAAAAGGGCAAGGAGTTTTGTTTTCATAAAAGGGCCTCCCAATTTGAAAGTATGGTCATTGTAGCACCGCAAAAATCCGTTCGCAAGGGTCAAAACGCTCAAAAGGCAGTCGGAAAAGGCGGAATCGCCCGCTGGACAGGCGAAAGGCGATTTGCTATACTGAGGTTGCTAAAAAGACCTCACACCGCCTTTGGGACGGCACTATGATAAAGGAGTATGCTAAAATGGAACTGAAAAAGATTCTGGCAGCCTGCGATCACACGCTGCTGGCCCAGACAGCCACATGGCGGGAGATCCGTGCTTTGTGCGACGACGGCATGAAATACGGCTGCGCCAGCGTGTGCATTCCCGCAAGCTATGTGGAGCAGGCGGTGGTCTATGTGGCGGGCAGACTGCCCATCTGTACGGTCATCGGCTTTCCGAACGGCTATGATACCACGGCGGCCAAATGCTTTCTGGCGGCGGACGCGGTGAAAAACGGCGCGTCCGAGGTGGATATGGTCATCAATTTGGGCTGGGTGAAGGATGGCAAGTGGGACGCCTTGCTCTCTGAGATCAGGGACGTGAAGGACGCGTGCGGCGGAAAGCTGCTGAAAGTCATTGTGGAAACCTGCTTCCTCACCCGCGAAGAGAAGATCAAGCTGTGCGAGATCGTGACCGCGTCCGGCGCGGAGTATATCAAAACCTCCACCGGGTTTGGCTCCGCCGGGGCGACCCGAGAGGACGTGGCGCTGTTCGCGGCGCATATCGGACCTCATGTGAAGATCAAAGCGGCAGGAGGAATCGCCAATTTGCAGGATGCGGAGGAATTCCTCACGCTGGGCGCTTCCCGCCTTGGGACCAGCCGCGTGGTAAAGGCCGCGTTGGCCATGGAGGAAACAACATGAGTACCCCTCATAATGAAGCCGCGCCGGGCACCTTTGCCAAAACGGTGCTCATGCCCGGCGATCCCCTGCGGGCAAAATTTATTGCCGAGACATTTCTGGATAGCGCCGTGCAGGTCAACAATGTCCGGGGCATTCAGGGCTGGACAGGCACGTACCAAAACGTCCCGGTTTCCGTGATGGCCTCCGGCATGGGAATGCCCTCCATGGGGATTTATTCCTATGAGCTGTTCCACCTGTACGGGGTTGAGAACATCCTCCGCATCGGCAGCGCAGGCGCAATTTCCCCCAAGCTCAAGCTGCGGGATGTGGTGCTGGCGCAGGGGGCCTGTACGGATTCCAACTATGCCCGTCAGTACGGGCTGAG